>JANMHM010000033.1:0-1878 GCA_031375155.1 Candidatus Altimarinota bacterium | reverse complement strand
GATGACGGAATCCTTCAGAGTCAATTCCACATGCGCTACCCTTCCCTCATTCGCTGTGGGATCAGAGGGAAAACTGTCGAGAAATCTGACATCAAAATCCTCATATACTCGCTCATGGATCCAGACTCAGGTTCCTGCATATCCAGGCTTTTCTGCAGGATTGTAGTGAGTGTGATAATGCATCGGATTTTTGAGTTCTTCGGGGATTTTATCATGCCCCGCTTTGATCTCCTGCATAAAGAAGATATCAGGATCATGGGTTTCGATGAGTCGAATGAGCTCTCATTTATTCGAAGTAGCGCGGATACCGTTTACATTCCAGGTGATGATACGCATAGGGAAGAAATTTATATGATAAGTGTATAGAATTCCAGAAAAAAATACAATATATTCTATAAAATCCTCCCAAGCACCTCGAGACTTCCTGTGATAATCTCCTCACTATCGAGCATCTCTCTGGTGATATGTCGCTCATCGCTAGTAAAGAGGACGATACGACGAGAGATCGCATATTCGAGGATTTCCCTGAGTTCAGGAGTCCCTTCGAGTTCTCGATAGAGGTGGTAGATCGGGATATGGGGAACTCCGAGCTCACTACTGATCGCTCGCCATGACTTCTTCGCGAAGATATGAAGGAAGACTCACTTCACGAGAACGAGCGGGGAGAATTTCTTCGCGATAAATCCTGACCGTTCGCACATACGACTGATACGGTTGTAGTCTCTCGGTTCGATAAGATGGAAGCGGATAAGCCACATGAAAAAGATCGGGTTATGAGCCTAATTATAACAAAAGTGAGTGGAACACAACTCTTATTTCTCCAGAAGAGCAAATCTCTCGTCATCGAACTCATCGAGACTCCGAAGGAGCATATCTGCGATAGCGAATTTCGGATTTCCGTGGTTCTCTTCTTCAGGCACTCCTATACACTTGAGTCGGGCTGACTTCGCAGACAGGATACCATTGAGCGAGTCTTCGAAGACAAAACACTCGCTAGGATCAAGTCCGAGCTTCCTACACGTGGAGATATATCATCCTGGATGGGGCTTTCCATATTCTTCGTCTTGTCAGGAATGGATGACATCTATGTGAGATGCGATATCGAGTCGCTTCATCACCGTGTCTATGAGGACATAGTCACTCGCAGAGTTGATCGCGATTTTTAAGCCTTTTGACCTCACATATACTATGGTAGAGAGGTGTCACTGCTTTCCTTCTCACTTTTCCGAGATGAGCTCTTTCATGCGCTCCACGATACGAGTAGCTATCGATTCCACACTATACGTATCGAGATCCCAGAGAAATCTCCGATGCCAGTATCGTACGACTTCGAGTACTTTGAATCCTACTGTCTCTCGCATCATAGGAATGGTGAGATCGACTCCGATCGAAGCAAACACAGCTTTCTCTGCTTCTTTCCAGAGTGGCTCTGAGTCGATGAGAAGTCAATCCATGTCAAAAATCACGGCTTTAAACATACTATTCTACAGTTACTGATTTAGCAAGATTCTGTGGCTTATCGATGTCGCGTCCGAGTTTTTTCGCGATACCGACCGACATTAGCCAGAGTGGGATCAGAGGGAGAAATGGCGTAAGCAGTGGATGTGCTGTCGGTATCTCGATACGGTCATCATAGAGTCACTCTTCACTATCATCACCTGTCGTCAGGACTCCGAGGACGATTCCGTTTCGTGCTTTTATCTCTTTCACATTCGACGTAGTTTTTTCTCTGAGGACTCACTTCGGATTCAGGACGATACATGGCATAGAGGGATTGATCAGCGCGAGTGGACCGTGTTTAAGCTCTCCGGTCGAGTATGCCTCAGAGTGGAGACTTGAGAGTTCCTTGAGTTTCAGAGAACACTCCTGCGCTGTCCC
>JANMHM010000018.1:0-5882 GCA_031375155.1 Candidatus Altimarinota bacterium | reverse complement strand
TCAACGGAATCAAGAAAGCCTACTTTTATTATTATTTGAAAGAATCTGAATTTAGATATAATTGTCGTATAACTTGAAAAGATATCTACAAAGAAATCTTAAAATTACTTCGAAAAACTAACCGATAACTGGGGAAGACCCTAAACTATATGGACATATGCGATGATTGTAATGATTAGAAATTGGTATCAGCCCATATAGATTTATTGTAAGTAATTAATCTAATTTTAGAATACTATAATACTTCTTTTTTTGCAAATTTGGACTATTTTTCCTTTTAAAAATCCTCCCCATTTCTGGAGAGGATTATTTTGACCTGAGTTTTTTTAGAAAGCTTTTATTCTCACGGAGCAAGATTTCTCACTCTGTTCGAAATGACGGGAACACGAGAAGCAACTAGAGATTGATATCGAGCTTGATACCAGGGCCCATAGCATTACAGATGTAGATACTGCGAGTGAATCCTGTACCATTTTTCAGTCCTGTAGGACGAGCAGCTTTCATAGCTGCGATGAAGAATGTAGTATTTTCTTCGAGCTTCTTCGTACCGAATGAGAGCTTTCCGAGGATAGAGTGAACATTTCCTTGCTTATCATTTTTAAATTCGAATCGTCCAGCTGTGAGCTCTTTCGCGATAGCGACGAGATCATCACCGACGGTTCCTGCTTTTGGATTTGGCATCATACCTTTTGGCCCGAGGACTTTCGCGACCTTACCCATCTTCTTCATCATACCAGTCGTCGCGATAGCGATATCGAAGTCGATCTTATTCTGGAGGACGGCGTCGATGAGATCTTCGTTTCCTGCGACAGTCACACCGAGAGCCTTGAGCTCTGCCTCATTACCGAGGTCAGTGAAGGCACCGATACGTTTCGTCTTACCAGTCCCGTGAGGGAGTGAGAGAGTCGCACGTACGAGCTGATCTGCCTGACGAGGATCGATATTGAGATTGAAGTGGATCTCGATCGTAGGATCGAACTTGACTGTATTTGTCCGCTCGAGGAGATCGACCGCTTCTGCTATAGAGTATGAGCGATTGGCCTCTATGAGAGCAACAGCTTGATTGTATTTCTTTCAGTGAGTAGTAGACATGATAAAAATTGTGAAAAAATAGATTGGTCCAATCGTTCTTTTTTCGCTTTCTGACCAAGAAAACGGTAGGAACTCCCAGATTTCACTTGTGATGGACTGGGGCGAATTATATGTTATTTTTGCAAAATGCAAGTTTTTCTCTACTATGTATCTTATGACTTCACTTACACTTTCAGGAAAAGATATCACTTCACTGGAAATTCTCTACGATCGTATCATTTCTTTGCTTCATCTGGACGGTCATTTTTTCGGGAGGAATTTCGATGCACTCTATGATGCCCTCTCGGACTCAGGTATCGAGAAGATCATCATAGAGGAAAACGCCCTACTCAAGGAACACCTCTCGACGATGCATAAAAATGGCAATACCTACTACGGACTTCTGATGGATACGCTTACAGATCTAGAGGGAGTAGAGGTTACTCTAGAGAATTAGTATCTATTTTACGATTTCTCCTGGGAGTGTGGCACCATTGGTTGGGACGACTCTTCCTGGGTATATACTCGTATTTATCCCGAGCCGGGCTCAGTCACCGATGATGACGCCGAGCTTTTGTCTTCCTGTATCGACGAGTTTTTCTTTGACCATGACGCGTATAGGTGCATGATCGTGTCTCAGGTTTCCTACTTTTGATCAGGCTCATATATTGACACTATTTCCTATGACAGAGTCTCCGATATAGGAGAGATGTGGTATGGCAGAGTGATCACCGAGATAGCTATTTTTGCATTCGACGAATGGTCCGATCTTTGACTCATTTCCGATACTCGTATTTCCTCGGATATAGCTATGTGGTCACACGACAGCATTTTTCCCTATGTAGACGTTTCACTCGATATATGTTCCAGACTTCAGGATGACTCACTCTTCGAGGTAGACATTTCCTTTTATCGTCACTCCTGACTCTATAGTCGCTCACTTATCGACAGTTTCAGTATAGGATCCGATGATCATATCGTTCACCTTCAGGAGATCCCACGGATAGCCGATCGGGATCCAGCGACCTGTAGCTTCGACTACACTATAGCTCCCATGCTCGATATAGATATGGATGAGATCAGTGATCTCGAGCTCTCATCGTGGAGAAAGAGGGACGTTTCGCAGGAGTGAGAATATGCTGCTATCGAACTTATGGATTCCGATATTCGCGAAATTCCCGAGAGAGGGGTTGGTCGGTTTTTCTACTATTCCTATCGGTTTTCACTCATTATTTCGTGAGAATATACCGAAATTCTCTGGTTTTTCCACAGCTTTGCAGAGCGTCCCATATCACTCGAGTCTTGCGAGCTTCAGGATATCACCAGCGTCATAGATATCATCTCAAGATACTACGATAAATGGTCCCGTGATCCTTCGTTCTAGTGAAAGTATAGCAGCTCCTGTTCCTTTGGTTTCTATCTGATCGATATAGTGGATGAGCTTTCCTCGGTAGTAACTGCCGAAGTAGTCGAGAAAAGCATGTTTCTTATACTGTACGACTATATAAATCTCATCGAAGTGATCGATGATCGACTCGATATTGTGCTCGATTATTGTTTTTCCACAGATTTTTAGAAGTGGTTTTGGGGTGTTATCTGTGAGGGGTCTCATGCGTGACCCTTCCCCTGCTGCCATTATGACGAGATGCATACTCGATTACGAATGAAGAATTATTCAATTTATGAATATAGTCTATAAAACCTCGTGAAAAAGTAAAGAAAAAATCGAGCAAAGAGCTCGATTTAAGTAGTGGACGATATTATATAGCGATATGGGGAAGTATGAGAAGCATGACTCCTCATATATCTTTTTTCCCAGCATTTGACTCATTCATGATCATGTATCGCTCCACTCTTGCATGATAACTTGTATCAAATGATTTGAGTGCCTGCGAAGGAGTGTTCATATCTCGTTGACTGACATCGATCACGGTAAGCATGGTATTCTCGTGATTCTCGAGGATAAATGGGACTTCTGCCCCAGATTTTTTCCTATAGAAGTGTATCTTATGTGTCGCAGAGAGCTTCCTTTCGAGTTCGAGAAAGAGGAAATTCTCGATCACTCACTGCTTCATCTGTCACTGGAAGTAGAGTTCTCAGAGAAGTGACCGCATGAATGAGAGATCAGAAAAGTATATCTTCACATGACGTGTCGTCTCGGTATCCGTATTTTCTCACCATGGTCCTATCGCTCGGATAATCCCGTGTTCCATGAGAAGCTCTGTATATTTATGTACTTTTCGGCGAGAGATGGAGAGGAGTTTCGCGAGCTGATCTGCCTTGAAGAGATTTCCCGTATTCATCGCGAGAGTACGCATATATTCGAGAAAGAGAGTATACTCTTTTTCGTACAGTCCTTCTTTCATAATTGTACATTTTCACTCGAAATCTTCGAGTATTGACTCTGGATTTTCGATATGATGAGGGAAATGCCCAAGATGGATATATTCATCGCGAAGAGCATTCATACTTTCTGTATCAGCAGCTCAGGCGATGATATCACCTACTTCTATCCTTGATCACTTCGCTTCTGCATATTCTCGGAAGCTGACTCATAGAAGGAGGAAATTCTCGACTTCAGGGTCTTCTATTTTTTTCGAACTGGTAAGTATTACTCTATTTTCGAACGATTTGGATTCGATAAATGTCCGAATAATAGAAAAATCAACGTCTCCATCGAAAATAATCGTTTCTATTTCCTCAGAAATAGTGATATCATCAGATACCTCTTGGCTTTCTAGAGAGATCCAGAGAGTAGTATCTTTCGGAAAAAGACCTTCTTCTTCGAGAGTACGGAGAAATGTCGACTTTCCTATACCTGGCTCTCAGCACAGTGCTATATAGTGCTTCTCTGTAGCTTCCAGAAGGCTCTGGAATGATTCGATGTATTTCGATCGTGCGAACATAAAAAAGAGTTATTTAGTGTATTATACCAAATAACTCTAAAATGTGCAAATATTCAACCACTTATTGTCGAAGTTCTTTTTCTTTCTGTATTCTTTTTTTACGTTCGTATTTTTGTCTGTAGAAGAGATTGAATGTATCGAAGGGATACATCTTCCCATCTTCTCTCGGGAACATCACACAGGCGCGCTTTACTGATCGGATATCGAGATCATATCGGTCCATGAAGGATATGATGAGGATACGAAAGATATTATTGTAGCTGAGTTTCTGAGAGAGTCCTATATTCGGGAGACAACAGAGAAGGCTCGAAAAACAATTGGAAGCGGATTCTCCGTTTTTCGAGAGGGAAAAAAGGTCGAAAAAGTGTTTCTTAAAGTCAGGATTTCTCTCGAATATGATCGTATTTTCGGCTCACTTCAGAAGCTCATCTCGGTCGATATATCTTCCCAGTGGCATGAGCTTACCTTCCATCTTCAGTGCGTATCCCATAGCGATATTCTCAGGATGGCAAGGGAGTGGAACAATATCACGTCCTTCAAAGGTCGGAAACTGATCGAGTATTGCCTGTCGTACTTCCGTCAGAGTCGATCTATCCCTCGCAGGATCATATCACTCAGTGCGTCACTCTCACTGTACTGGCTGGAATGTGACCCCTCGGATACATGGCTGAGACGTCGCGAATTCGAGGATTTTTCCGATTTCGTGGTCGTTCTGTCATTTTTCTACGACGACGACGAGTGTCGTGGAGACGTTATATTTATTCAGGTTTTCGATCGCTTTCATGCGGATTTTCGTGAGATCGGCTCATCGGATCTTCTTCAGGTATTCGCTCTGGAATGAGTCGAACTGGAGATAAATCTCAAAGTTGGGCTGGTAGCTCGCGAGTCGCCTCGCGAATGACTCATCCTCAGCGATCTTGATGCCATTGGTATTGACCATCAGGTAGCGAAACGGTCGCTTCTTCGCCCGATCGAGTATCTCCCAGAAGTCAGGGTGGATCGTCGGCTCACCTCAGGATATCTGGACCACATCTGGCTCTGCTTCATGATCACAGATCGTATCGAACATCGCCTCGATCTCTTCGAGGGATTTGTGATCTCGTGTCGGATCAGACCCTGCGAAACAGACGGGACACGAGAGATTGCATTTATCGGTGATCTCGACGATCGAGAGACAGGCATGCTGCTCATGATCAGGACAGATACCACAGTCATGCGGACAGCCATGGATCGTCTCGGTCGAGAACGTATCACACTGATCCCCAGGCTTATAGTAGTCCTTCTGACTCTTGAAGTATGGTATATCAGTCGCGATCAGTACTTTCTCTTCGCCATGGTCGAAACAGTGCTTGAGCATGAAGACTTTTTCGTCCTGAAAAATGATCTTCGCATCGACAGTTTTTAGGCATTTCGAGCAGAGTGCGCGAGTGAATTCGTAGAATATGTGAGGACGTTGAGACATTATTTAATAGGTTATTATCGCGCTAATTACACCTATAAGTAAAAAAACTCATGATACTATAAGTAAAATATTCTTGATCTTAATATTATCAGTCCAAAAAAGAAAATAAAGAGACCATAAAAATATAGTTATTATTTCGGCATACCAAAATCATAAGAGATATTCTGGTCAATAGTTTCAATCATCAAGTCAGAATATTATCGGCATATATAAATTTCCACCGCACGTCACGGCAGCTCCTACCCCAGTAATAATAAGTACGAGTATGATTTTAAAGAAAGTGTGCATAGAGATGTATTATTTACTTAATGAGTTTTTTAGAGGTTTTTCTCAGAAATATGTACCAAACTAAAAATAGTATACTTATGAAATATAATCCCCATATTAATACGTATAAATATAATCCATATTGCTGAAAACCAAATTGTCTTCAAGTTTGGTAG
>JANMHM010000004.1:0-58533 GCA_031375155.1 Candidatus Altimarinota bacterium | reverse complement strand
TTGAACTTCCATACTGGAAGCATCGTTTCTTAAGTATAGTTTTCTATACTGGAAGAAAGCGAGTCGTGAAGCGGAAACGCTAAGATCGGCAAAGAAAAATCCCCACTAAGAATGGGGATTTTTCAAAGGAGATTTATCTCTGTCTCTATTGAAGACAAACACAGTATATCCCACTTCCCCATAAAATCAAAACTTTTTCTTAAAAAATCACGAAAAATCCTCCAAAACAGGAGGGGAAATCGGTTGATTTTCATACTCTTTTTCATATACTTCCTCCGCTCCTTGTTCTTCCAGGAGGAGCAGGGAGATTTTATCTCCTAACCCTTTTCATTTATGAAAAGTTTCAGCATAGATCTTCCCTACTGGAAGCATCGCTTGCTCTGTATAGAAATGTACACGAGACGTAAGCGAGTCGTGAAGCGGAAACGCTAAGATCGGCAAAGAAAAATCCCCATTATAGTGGGGATTTTTCAGAAGGAGATTTATCCTAACTTCAGCATAGAAGTTAGATACATTCTATCACTTTTTTATATTTTGCAAAAGATTTTCCTAAAAATCACGAAAAATACTCCAATTACTTGGAGGATTTTCGCTTTCTAAAGACCAAAAACCCCTCCAAAAAAATATGTTTGGATTCTTTTTAGATTTTCATATACTCTAGTCGCTCTCCACTCGGGTGGGGAGTGGTGGGCTTTTATATCCCCACCAATAACTTTTCATTTTTATGAAAATAGTTATCACATTCTCCGTTTGGAGAGTACGACTTGCCTTCGAGATTACTCTCGGAAAATAGTCGTGAAAAAGACCCTTCTTGAGAGGGTCTTTTTCTTTGGCAGAGCAGTGAAGCTTTTGCCACCAATAACTTGTCGTTATCACATGACAAAAATAGTATATCCCACTTCCTCTGGAAATCAAAAGATTTTCCTAAAAATCACGAAAAATCCTCCAATCACTTGGAGGATTTTCACTTTCTAGAAACCAAAAACCCCTCCAAAAGAGGAGGGGAAAATGGAAATCATCGTGAGATGATTATGGCTTAATTACTGAGTAAGTCTCAGAAGTTGCATCGTAGTTCACCTTAGAAACTTCAGCTTGAAGAGTCGGAGGGTTAACGAAGTTTGAGTCAACATAGATCTCTTTTGTTATAGAAGAGTTCTTAGCGATAGTCTCAGTGATAGTAAATGCCTTAGCAGCACCAGGAACAGAACCTGTTCCAGAGGTGATACCCACATCATCACACTTGAGAGTAGACCCTTCATCACGAAGACATGTATTAGCAGTATAACTACTATTATTGTCAGCAACAGGACGTACTTGAGCTGTGATAGATGCAAGAACGATATCGTTATCTTGGTCTGTATTAGATATAGTTACCTTAAAGACATTATCGGCGGTCTTCACAAGAGTGACTGTAGGGGGTACAGTACCTGCAGTGTAGATCTTAAGAGGATCAACGAATGTAGCATCATTTGTAATAGTTACTGATGCACTAGATGCTACAGAAACTGATACGATGTCAACATTAGCATTGAACTTGTTATTAGCACCAAGTGCTGATACAAGGTCACCTTGAGTATCTACCCATAGTTTATAGTTATTTCCAGATGAATCCTTAATAACCTTGATAGACATACCAGTGAGTTTAATTTCACTAGCACTAACAGTAACACTTGCAGAAACCTGTGAACCATCAGCTACATTTATGAGTTTGACGTTAGTACCACTTACGAGGTCTGTAAAGTCATTGATAAAGTTAGCTGCACCACTATTTGTAAATGTAATTTCACGAACAGTGATATCTTCAGCCTTAGCTTCAAGACCGAATCGAGCGATTTCTGTGTTAGTAGCATTTCCATAGATCTTTGTAGTCGTAGGAGCAGAAACTGTTGATTTCTTGAGGACAAGAGTAGGAGCAGAAACTGTAACAGTATCACCAGTAATATTTTTACCAGCGAGAGTCACAGTATTTCCAGTAGAGATATTCTTTACGACATTGAGAGCAACATTGTAAGAGTATGTACCGACTGAAGCACCATTTGCGAGATTACCTACGAGCTTCACGTTTACAGCTGCACCAGGATCCATACGGAACTTGTCAGAAGTACCAGCAAAGTTATAAGTACCAACACCTCCATTTTGAGTAGTTGTAAGAAGATCGTAGTCCACACCATTTACTGTAAGAGTAAGAGATGTAAATTGTACAGCTTCAGCAACATCATTGTTTGTGTTAGCGAGACCAGCGACACCATCGAGAGTGAACGAAGTCACATCGAATGTAGCACTAGAAACAATTTTTGCATCGAAGAGTGTAACATTTGTAGTACCAGGAGCAACAGTCACTGACTTAGTAGTATTTTTTGTAAATACAATATCAAGTGAAGAAAGTGCAATAACATCGACATTTGCACCAGTGAGGTCTGTCGCAGTAGCATAACCAGTAAGGTCTTCTACAGCTGAGACATCATTAGTTTCGAGGATATCAACATAGATATCATCTGAACCTCCACCAGCACCTACGTAAGTAATATCAGCACGAAGCTCAAATGTAACAGTATCATTACGAAGAACCTTCGTATTGAGTCCTGTAACATAGATCTTGTCTGAAGTGATAGTAGCCATACCTACCTTTGTACCGTTCTTAAGAACAGATACATTAGAAAGAGCACGAGTAAGATCTATACCTGCAGTCTTAGAGACAGTGAATGCAGAAAGAGTGATATCTTTAGCTCCAGCTTGAAGTTTTACAGTACCAAGTGATTGGTCATTCTTTCCAGAAGTAACTGAGTTAAAATCAAGTTGTACTACCTTAGTAGTAGAAACTGAGTAAGAAGTGGTATTGAGAAGACCGAGAGTGACAGGAAGACCTGTGACACTTGCAGTTGTACCGATAGCCTTCAGAGTGAACTGATGTTGGCTATTCTCAGTACTTGAGCTATCGAAGCTTGCGAATACATCGAATGATGCAGACGTACCAGCCATGACAACTACAGGATTATTGAAACGGACGATAGCATCCTGAGTCGCTGTATTTACAGAGCGAGATTCAGAAGTCACCATACCATTTTGTCCTACTGAGATAGTAAGACCAGCACTATTACCAAGACCTGAACGGTTGATAGTAAGTGAGTTTACAGTTACATTCGAAGAACCTGCCATAACAACAACAGTTCCAACACGAACGCTAGAAGCATTCTTCGGAACGTACTGAGCCATAGCTGAACCTGAGAGAGTGACAGTGAGAGCACCAGCGACGACGACACCAGTACCAGTACTACCAGTTCCTACAGGAGGAACAGGAGGAACAGGAGTAGTATCTACATCGAGACCAGCACAGATTACTGCGACCTTAAACGCTTCTCCACGAGTGGAAGTAGCATTTGGACGGAAGTAGTCAGCACCACCTACACAGTCGAGTTCGTATGCACGATTGATGTACATAGCAAGGTCACCAAGACCTTCTGTGTCCATATATCCAGCATCGACATCAGAACCTTCTTCACCGAGTGCTCCGAGGATCATTTTGACCATCTCAGCACGAGTGACATTAGCGACTGGACGATAGAGAGTAGGAACATCAGAGACGATACCTGCCTCAGCAAGAGCCTCGATATATCCACAGAGATCTCCGAGACCTGGACCGACATCACCGAATACATCACCGCTACATTCGACAGCATCGATAGCACCGATATTAGCAACTACCTTTGCCATTTCGGCACGAGTGACATTGCTTCCGAGACGGTATCCAGACTCAGTAGACTGAGTTCTGATATAGTTATTGTCAGCTAACATTTCAGCATAATCGAGAAACTCAGAAGCAGCAGAAACGAATGATGCACTCGTAGACACTGCGACTAGAGTCGCTACCGATACAGCTGATGTAAGCTTCGTAAAGAAGTTACTCATAATAATATATGGGTAAAAAAATAAAATGCGGAATTCCGCGGATTTCTGCGACCTGAGACCAGAGACAATCATGGTCAGTGATCGTCGGGGTGATCTCTTCTGGTCAGGAAGAGATCGCCTGTCTCACTTTCGTGAGAGAGGTTAAAGCTTTAACCTCAAGTTATTTGCATAACGAGAGGATTTGGTCTCTATGTGTCATTCCTGCGTATGCAGGAATCTAGAGTTTCTGATTTTCTGGATTCTGGAATAAGTCCAGAATGACAGAAACATAGGAACCAAATCCTCTCCTCATACAGTGATACCGAGAGGGAACCAAGCGTGGGAAAAATGATGTTAAAGAACATCTACAGTGGGAAGTCCTGCAAAATACTCGCGTATAATATGAAAATCGGGGCATAAAGTCAAATAAAAGTGCTTCCTCTTCACGATATTTTCACATGGAAAACCTCTAAAAATAAAGATTGGAATAATGCAATAGTTTTATATTCCTTTAGAAGATACGGAAAGTAAGGAAAATAAGGAAAATAAATTCCTTTTTATAAAAAAACTCTTATGATACCTATCGTTCCTGATAAAAAACAACTGAATTTCCTCATTTATATGCCTACCAACACTCTTTTATGTCTATCAATATTCTCCTCTCCCTCCTCGTAGGGGGAGGTATCGGTGGTGTTCTCGTATATCTGTCATTTCTCTCGAAAAATAAAGCCCAGAGTGGAGCGCTCATCAAAGAAGCAGAAGAAAAAGCAAAATCTATCATCACTCGTGCTGAAGAATCTCGTGAAAATGTAAGGCGAGAGGCAGAAGAAGCGAAAAACGATCTCCGTGATCGGAAACAGACTATAGCCGAAAGTGAAGATCGCCTCATAGAAAAGGAGAAGCGCCTCGAGTCAAAGTTCGAAGAAATAGACGAAAAACGTACCAAGCTAATATCTCAGGAAAGGGAGCTCGAAGATAAACTCGAAAGTGCTGATAAGGCATCTCGGGAAGTCGAAGGGAGACTCGAATCAGTAGCCAAACTCTCGCAAGTAGATGCGAAAGATCTCCTCATGAAATATACAGAGGATCGCTATGAAAAAGATATCGTCTCTCTCATCGAGAAAAAGAAAAAAGAGCTCAAATCTCGAGAAAGTGAAGCTGCGAAAGAAATAATCATCAAAGCCATACAGCAATACGCTGGAGCTGTCACAGGTGAGACGACACAGACGCTCGTGACTCTCGAGAGTGACGATCTCAAGGGGAAACTCATCGGAAAAGAAGGTCGAAATATCGTCGCATTCGAGAAAGCGACAGGAGTATCACTGATCATAGATGATGCTCCTGATACGGTATTCCTCTCGAGCTTCGACCTATTTCGTAGATATATCGCCAAAAAATCTCTCGAAGAGCTCATCGAAGATAAGCGCATACAGCCAGCCCGTATAGAAGAAATCGTCGAAAAAAACCAAAACGAGGCAGATAAACTCATCACGGATCTCGGCCGTAAGACTGTAGAAGAAATGGGTATTATCGGTATTCCTGATGAGATCATGCCACTGATCGGGAAATTCCGATTTCGTACGAGTTACGGACAAAATATCCTCATGCACTCGAAGGAGGTCGCCTATATCGCTGAAGCTATAGCGAAGATGATCGGTGCTGATCCTGTACTCGCTCTGAAGTGAGGACTCCTCCATGATCTCGGAAAATCTATGGATCATGATATCGAGGGGACCCACCCAGAAATCGGTGGACGTATCGCTCGTAAATATGGACTCGATGAAAAAACTATCAATATCATCGAATGACACCATGATGATGTACCGCAGATATGTATCGAGACCAAGATCGTCCAGATCGCTGATGCAATATCAGCAGTACGACCATGAGCACGACGGATGAATGTCGAAGACTACGTGAAACGCATCCAAGAAATGGAGAATATCGCCATGAGCTTCCCTGGTGTGAGTAAGGCATATGCGCTCTCTGCGGGTCGAGAGGTGCGAGTATTTGTCGATGCTGATACTGTATCTGATCTCGAAGCAGAAAAAAGAGCTCAGGAGATCGCCGCTCAGATAGAAGCAAACTGTAACTATCCAGGTGAGATCAAGGTCATCATCTTCCGTGAAAAACGTATCGTCCAATACGCAAAATAATAGATGTTCTCTGCAAAACTCTATTTTTTGTCATGCTGAGGCACGAAGCATCTGCTCGTTCCAATAGAAACATACGTCTTTTATCCATAAACTTCTCTCATGTATCCCACGATAACCCTCTTCGGTGTCACTATCTATACCTTTGGAACGATTATCGCTTGTACATGGTTTTTGTTCTTTGTTCTCCTCCACCGATTCGCATGGAAAAAATGATTTACGAAACCTATATTTTCTTCGATTGTCTCATTTACGCTTGCTATGTTTTTTTCGGCTCGTATATTTTTCATATTTTCTGAATGGGTAGAACAAAAATTTATTCTCATGGATCTTATCAATGGGAATATTCTCGAATTTTTTCGACTTTTCTTTATCCCAAAAGAGTATCTTTTTTCACTTTTTGGTGCTATTATCGGCTTTATAACAGTTTTTCTGATAAAGACTCATACAGAAAAGAAAAATCGTCTTCGGTATCTCGACGCGATCATCTACGCATTTCTATTTTCTGCTATTCTCGGGTACTTCTGAGCACTTCTCGGTGGGCAAGTCTATGGGATACCATTCTCTTCACCTATCTCTCTCGTATACAATCACCAGGATAGTATCATTACTGAGCGATCTGCCCTCTTCCCTCTTCCGATTCTTTACATGATACTCGCTCTTTGAGTATTATCTTTTATAGATAGGCTCTCGAAAAAAACAGCACTCCCTGATGGATTTATAGGGTTTCTCGGTATATGACTCTTCTTTACAGGACTCTTTCTCGGAGAGTTTCTCAGTGGAAGTAGAAAAGATATGTTTTATGATGTGTTTTATCTGAGCTTGAACCAGATCGGTGCGCTCATCCTCGTTATCATATCAATACTCGGAATATGAAAACTTACTCACAAGCATCTCTAGGGAATCCTCGTGGTTTCTTTTTGATTTTTTGTAGTCTTTTTTTAGCAGGTGATATCATCTCTGTCACGTGATGATGGGAGCTCAGTATGTTTTGTCTTGTTTTGCTTTTACTAGTTGCCCTTTCCTCACTCTGGAGGCGGATGATCGTATATGGTATTTTCGGATTTCTCTTAGGGAGTACTCTCGGATATTTTGCTCATATCGAAAAGCAGGAAGAGTATAGAGCCCTTGAGCGTATCACGAGCCACTTTACCCTCAAGTGATACACTACAGGAACTCTCGAAAAACGAGTCTATAAAAAGGAAAGGTCTGACGTATATCGTCTCAAGATCGACATCTTCGACACTCGTTCGACAAGCATATTTGTCGAAGTGCCTTCGAATCTCCATATAGAACTCGGCGATATACTGGCATTTACTGGAAGTATCCGTAAAAACATCGAGTTCCCGCTCGTAGGATACGATCGTTTCTCCTATTTTCAGGGGGGATATGGACAGATTTTCCTCGCATCATTCGAGCGGAAGGTGAGTGAGAAAAAAGACTATATTGTTCCCGTCAGAAAATACTGGGAATCTGTTTTTCAATCGTACTTCCCTCGTGATGTATGAGGGACGCTCCTCGGTATGACGATAGGGTCTATCGAACTTCTCTCTCGTGATATGAAAAATGCATTTATCCAAAGTGGTGTATCTCATATCCTGGTAGTCAGTGGCTCCAATATTGCATTTCTCATCATTCTCCTTTCTTTTTTCCTGAAGTATATCCATCTGAGAAAAGTAGGAAGAATTATTATCATTAGTGCAGTAGTAGGATTTTATGGATTTCTCGTATGATGGGATGTATCCGTGATACGCGCTACACTTATGGGAGTGCTTTCCTATATGATCACCGAGTATGGGTCAAAATCCTCTAGCAAGGCTCTTCTCTGACTTGCTCTCCTCATACTCACTATCATGAGTCCCCTCAGTCCTATATATGATCCTGGATTTTGACTATCTTTTAGCGCCACGCTCGGCATACTCCTCTTTCATAAAAAAATAGCAGCTCTTTGTCAGAGGCTATCTCTTCCGAAAGTTATCACCTCCATACTCTCGGTCACATTCTGAGCAACACTCGGTAGTCTCCCTGTGATGATTTTTCACTTTGGTACTGTAGCCCTCGCATCCCTTATCGCCAATATCATGATAGCAGGACTCCTTGGGTGGATTCTTTTTTCTTCTGTAGCTTTTGTGGTCATAGAGTTTTTCTCATCTACACTCTGATATCTTTTTTGATTTCTCGTATATATACCGACACAGATGATCATAGAGATAGCTTCATTTTTCCGTTCTGGAACGATCGTAGAGATTCCAGAAATGTTTCGTACTCCGATTATGCTTTTTATCTTTTGAGCCTATTTATTCTTTTTTCTCGAGGAAGATGTTTTTTCTCCAGAAAAAAACAATACTCACTAAATTCCAAAAAGAGTATTTGTATCCACGTTTTCCTGAGACCTGAGATCTGTATCAGCAGTTTCTAGGTGTTTAGTGAGAGATTTTTGTAGTTCTCAGAGGATAAAATCAGCATAGGCGCGAGATTTTTTCTCATCTATATCGATATTTCTCATATCAAAGAAAAATGTGAAAAACTCTGTAAGAGCCTCACTCGCATACCTCCTGTCAGGTGATGCGAGAAGAAGCGAGAGTTTTTGGCTCAGTACTACGGAGCTTGTATCTTTTGTGAGGAATTCTTGACTTGTATTGATCCATGTACTGATCCAGCTACGGATAGAGGTGTGAGTAGTATCCTCATGAAACTTCTCTCGTATCTCGGAGTGATGTAGGTGTATGACTTCTGTTATTAGCTTGCCTTTACCGATTGCTTCGAGGAGAAAGTGAGCTGCCTCAGGAGAGACGAGAGCCACTACCGTCATGATAAATCGAGATGAATATGTCTTTTCTAGTAGTAATGTCACTCGCGGTACGAGTACATCATAAAGAGGATTTTGTATAAATCTCGAAAGGATTTGAAAAAGATCATCATTATCTCCTTTTGCTTTTTTTTCATCCTTTTGGATTTTTTGAAGTTGCGCCTGAGCACGTTTCGATGACTCTTTCTGTTTTTCGCTTCTTTCGGAAGGAGATTCCTGAGATGTGGAAAGTCATCCACCGGACTCAAGATCGAAGTTTTCTGATTCCATAGGAAATTTTTATGGTATAGGGTAGGCTTCACAGAGAGTTTTTACTTGGGTCCTAAGTTTTTCGAGGACAGCAGTATCAGTATGGTTTTTCAGTGCTTCTATCATGATCATAGCGACCTCTCATGCAGCATCAGTCTTCATACCTCGGGTCGTGATAGCGGGAGTCCCGAGTCGTATTCCTGATGGGTCCATAGGTTTTCGTGGATCAAACGGGATCATATTTTTATTGGTCGATATTCACGCTGCCTCCAGAGCATGCTCTGCCTCTTTTCCTGATATACCGAGAGAGCCGAAAACATCAAGTAAAACTATATGGTTCTCAGTGCCTCATGATATGACCCTGATGCCATTATTTTTGAATTTGTCAGACATGGCGATCGCATTGTCAATAACTTGTCGAGCATAGACTTTAAAATCTGGCTTAAGCGCCTCTCCAAAAGCTATGGCTTTCGCAAAATTAGTGTGATCATGTGGACCCCCCTGAACCCCTGGAAATACAGCACGAGCAATATCAGGACCATACTTTGCTTTCGATAGTATCATGGCTCCTCGTGGGCCACGAAGAGTCTTATGTGTAGTAGTTGTGACGATATCACAGTATGGGACAGGATTTTCGATCACGCTACCTGCTACGAGACCTGCTATATGGGCAATATCAGCCATAAGTATCGCTCCTGTAGCATCAGCAATCTCTCGAAACCTTTTCCAGTCAAGTGATCGTGAGTAGGCAGAAAATCATGCAATAATCATTTTTGGCTTAGATTCTTTAGCAATTCGCTCTACCTCATCCATATCTATCATCTCAGTCTTTTGATCGACAAAATAAGGAACGATGTTATATGTTTTTCCTGAAAAGTTGAGTGGATGTCCATGAGTGAGATGCCCTCACTGATCGAGAGAAAGTCAGAGGATAGTATCACCAGGGCTTAGCACAGCAAGGAACACTGCGAGATTCGCTGGCGATCATGAAAGTGGTTGTACATTGACATACTCAGCACCAAAAAGTGCTTTTGCTCGTTCTATAGCAAGGTTTTCTATCTTATCGACAAATTCTTGTCCTGCATAGTAACGCTTTCCTGGATATCATTCTGAATACTTGTTTGTAAAAATTGATCCATTTGCTTCGAGTACGGCTTGTGAAACATAGTTTTCACTTGCGATAAGCTCGAGTTCGTACTTCTGACGATCCTGTTCTCCACTAAGAAAGCTATATGCTTCTGGATCCTGTGTTTTGATAATAGACATAAGAGTATATATGATAAAAGGGCTGTAAAAAAATGAAGATTATTGATAAGACTATACTTTTTTATTAGTCGATTCTAGTATTCGGATTGTTTTTATAAAACATACTTATGATGATTATTTGGTAAAGTCTTGCTGCTTCATAGTTTCTATAGTCGTATCGTAGTTTTTTGTTTTTATGAGTTCTTCGAGAGTTTTTTTGGCTCATTCGAGCTGACGATCGTAGCGAGTCGTGAAGTCTCTGTCAAAAAGTGGGATAGATATATCTGAAGTGATTCCACTTCCATCGATACCTCGGTCATTCGGTGTATACCATTTCCCGATAGTCACTTTGAGTATACTCCCATCTTGGAGGATAAATGGACTTTGTACGGATCATTTTCCGTACGATTTTTCTCAGACAATGATCGCGCGAGAGTAGTCTTGCAGAGCTCATGCTACTATCTCTGTAGCTGATGCTGAAAGTGAGTTTACGATCATAACAAGTGGTATATTTTCATTTGTATCTTTTGTTTTTTTAGTAAGGAGAGTTTCTGTTTTTTTAGGATCATTTTCTCGTGTTGTCACTGCCTTTACTTTATCTGGAAGGAGAAATGAGAGGACATCTACTGCAGATTCGAGGTAGCCTCATCCATTATTCCTAAAATCAAGGATAATACCTTTTGCTCAGGATGCCGTGAGATTTTGGAGAGATGTCTGGAACTCTTCTCGTGTATGGTCTCCGAAAAATGCTACTTCAAGGTAGCCAAGACTTCATGAAAGCATTTTTTCTTGTGTCGAAGGTATGACTATCATATCACGTGTTACGAATATCGTATTTTCTATATACTTCTCCCCTCGTAAATATGTCACTTCAACCTGAGATCACTTTGGTCATCTGATTTTTTTCACGGCTTGTTCTACAGAAAGTCATACGATACTCTCCTTCCCTATACGAGTCAATATATCTCCATCTTGGAGTCATGATTTACTTGCTGGTGATAGTGGAAATACTTTTCTTATTATGATTCACTTCATATGCTCATCTATAACAGCTCATATTCACTCAAAATCTCATCTTAGTACTTCTGTAAAGTCCTTAGCTTCTTTCGGAGAAAAGTAACTACTATGTCTATCTCAGAGAGATCATACGATTGACTGTATCATAGCATTTTCTATATCAAATTTTGATTTTTGATCAAAATGATAATACTCTTTTTTTATAATTTCTTTGGCCTCATCTATTTTAGGCGAAGCAAAAATGTCTTCTTTATGGATAGATATTTCTTGTTTATTTTTTCCAAAAAGACTCTGATTTCCTAAAAATCAAAAACAAATACCGAGTATAAAAATAAGGATTACTCCTATATTTTTCTGTAAAAAATTCATGAGAAAAGAAAAAATATTATATACCAAATGAGTGTAGGAAAATATTATAAAAAAACAAATCTATATATCGTATTTTTTTACATAAAATGTTTTCTTAAAAAACAATAATTTTTGTTTATCATTAAGGATTTCTTTATTTTTATTTCAAAATACTTGTTTAAAAATAATTCTATTTATTTATTACTCTACTGTTCTTTATTTTTTACTTTGAATAATAATAATAGCGAGTAAGTATTTTTCTTTAAAATTATATAGATACAATTAACTTGTAAAAAGTATAAAACCGTATAAAATCTCGTAATAATATGATTCCAATACCAGCATTCTCTTCACGAAAAGATAAAGAAATCTTCCTTATAGAGATTGTAAAAACACTTTCTATCAATTCCTCTGAAAAAGATATCTACACACTCTGTATAGAAGTACTTGATAATTCCTCCTTTGAAATATTTTTTAATAAAATACTTACTCAAATAGAGTGAAACACTCAAGAAGAAAAAGAATTCACTAACATAGAGCCATTTACAGCCACTCTTATATAATCTATGCAATTCCGAGCCATTTGTTCCAAATGAAATCAAAAACTCACCCTCTCTATTTCAGCATGAAGTATCGATGAAGCGAGAGAACTCCTCCATGGACAGGGGTATTCTATCATGGAAATTCAGGAAAATAATTCCTCAGAAATGAAAAAAGATTCTTCATGAGAAAATTTTTTCTATTTCGATGCTATGATCAATGGACAAACAAAATCATGAAAAATACAATCGACAGATGTATTTAAGGCCTATACAAAACTTGTAGACGGTCTCGGGTATAATATACTCTCTATATATACCACAGAAGGGATGAATGAGGCCCAAAAAAAAGTAATCACAGCAAAAGTAAAAGATGGATACTCACTCTATAAACAAAGTATGGGTATAGATGTGAGTCAGAAGCATATACAGACAGAAAAAGAGGTCGATAATATAGGTATATCACCACAGCTTCTCAAAGAACTTTCTCACTATAACGCCATTATCGACTCTACTATCGAAAAAATACAGAATCTTTTTCTCAAGTATCATAATACGATGACTCCAGAGAAAAAACAAGAACTAGAGAATATAGAAAATAGTCTCGCACAATCGAAATGAGCATCAAATGTCTGAAGACTAAAAACTATCGTAGAAAATGCACTTACCATTATCTGAAGTGTCGAGTCAGATCTCATAAAATGAGGAGTCGATGGAGAAAAACAGAAACTTCTCGAAGAAACGAACTCACTTCTTAAGCAAATCTGATCGAGTGAGAGAATAGAAACAAATGATGAGAAAAGTGTAGATATTGGGAAAAGTATATCGTGATTTTTTCAATCTTTTCAAAAAAAAGAAGTCTCTAAAACAGAACAAAAAAAGAAAGTAGATACTAACTCATTCATTTTCTATAAAAATCTTCGAGAACTCAATATCTATAAAGCAAATCTCAATAAAGTAGTGATAGACATACTGAAAGCACTTCTATCACTCCAGTTTGCACAAGTAAAAAGACTAAGGCTCAAGAAAAAACTTCTCGAACAAGATATCCAGATTATCGATAATCGAATACATAACAAGAATATTTCTTATACAAAAATCGTAAAAGGAACACGATATTATGTGGATATTTTACTAAAAATGTTTCAAAAAATAGGAGATATACTTCTTTACTCACTCCTTTTTTATACTATTTTCTATACAATCATAAATTCTCTAAAAACTCTCCACTACACTACTTTTTCACTCGAACCAAGATTTTTTCTGTTTATTAGTATTTTTTCACTTATTGCATTTATTTTTTCATTTTTTCGATCTCTCTTTTCTTTGATAATCCTAGGAACAGGATTTATCACCACTTTTATATTTTTATCTATAAATTTTTAGCCCATGTATGCCCTTATTATTGCCATACACACTATATTTATAGGAGTGACTCACCTTTTGTGATACAGGGTTTTTGAGGGTGTTTTCATACTTTTTGGTATTTTTTTCCTTTTTTACTTTTCTCCACTTTTTTTTCTCGATGGTGTGAAAAAATCAGAGAATAGCACTTTTTCATTTGAAAACTTTTTCTCGAGCGTATCACCTAAAAATTCTCTTCTTCTACCGATCACACTCCTCTATATAGCTATATATGGCTTTCTATTCTCTATTTTCTGATCGAAAGAAACGATATTATTTCTTCATGCTATTATTATTTTTGGAATATATATCATTTTTCTAGGGTACTCGATGGGATTTTATTGGAAATCTGATATTTTTTTCGAAGCTTTGCGGTTTCATACACTTTTCACTCTTACAGGTACTATTCTTTTCACTCTCTATTTTTTCTCTCAGTCTACTGCATATGAATGGCTTCATATTTTTTTAGGGCTTTCGGGTATTATATCAGCGACACTCCTTCTATTTTATACTCAGAAAGAAAATATTATTTTTGTGTATAGTTACCTTTTAACGATTTTTGCGACCATATTTATGGGAGTATCATTTTTTTTCACTGAAATTACCCCTATTTTTACTCTTACTGTAGGGATTATTACTTCCCTTGTGATATTCGAATACTTTCCGAAGATGAAAATATTTTCCCCATACGTGAGCATGATGCAGTACTTTACGCTTTTTTTTCTTCTTTTCTCATTCCCGCCTCTTATATTTCTGGCAGCAAAAACGTCGATGATCGAGAGCATCACTCTTATAGTTATCCTTATCGTTTTTTTTCTTTCCGTACATGCTCGGTATACCAACTATGTTGTATATCTCCTTGGACTTTTTGGCATATTTTTCACATATGCCCTTCTTTTTTCAGGACTTCTCGTGGCCTCTTCCCCTTGGTCGACATTTCTTTTTGTATTTTTTCTTCCACTGCTTCTCATAGGAACGACATATTTTTGGCAAGAGAGACATCAGTATGACTGTATCATCCTACACTATTCATGAATATTGTTTAGTCTTATTTATTCGATTTACCTTATATTTTTTATATGATGGTGATGAGATATTCTTTTTATGATATCCCTCTGTGTTTTTGGTGTCGCACTGCTACTTTTCCTGAGTTATTTCAGATTTCGGCTCGATCACTCTACTTTATCACACTAAATTTTCTTATGATTTCTCTTATTTCTTCGCTCAAAAAAAATACTTCCCCAACACTCCTTCTCGAAATAGTAGATAAAAAATCAACTGATTTCTATCTCTCCCTCGGATTCCCTGCAGAAATACTCAGTCAGTGTGAAAAAAACAGAGAAAAAAAGAAAGATGCTGAGAAAACTATGACTTTCTATAATTCCTTTTTTGGATCGGAGAAAACTATTGCTTTTTTCCCGAAAAAAGAAAGTTTGACTGATGATCGTTCTGACTTTCTTCGCACAGCTCCTAAGAAGAGTCTTTTTATCCCTTCTCTTGAGTTTGTCGAAGCGTTCGAGACGTTTACCCTCTCTACCTACTCGTATGATCGCTTTCTCTCGAAAAAAGACGAGAAAGTATATATTTTCTATGCAGATGCAGTGACGATGAAAGAAATAGAAAAAATAATGCCACGACTTCAGGCTACTATCCGAGCACGAGATCTTATCAATCTTCCTCCTACAGATTCTCGGCCAGAGGAAATGATAAAATATATAAAATCATATCCATGGAAACGATTTAAGCTGCGTATTTTCGATGCTGTAGAGCTCAAAAAACTTGGCTGTGAGCTGCTCCTCGCTGTCGGTGCTGGGAGTGACTATCCCCCGTATATGGTCACCCTCGAAAGGATAGGGAATAAGAAACTCGATACTTATGCTCTTATCGGAAAAGGAGTGACGTTTGACGCTGGATGACTCCAGATAAAGCCAGATACAGGCATGCTCGATATGAAGTGTGATATGTCTGGAGCCGCTGGTATGCTCGGAGTCGCTGAGTATTTCGATGGACTAGAAGACATCCCTTGCAATCTGATTATCTGACTTGGGATCACAGAAAATGTGATCAATGGAAAGGCATTCAAGCCTCTCGATATCTATAAAGCATATAATGGGACGACCGTAGAAATACACCATACTGATGCGGAGGGGCGTCTCGTCCTCGCTGATGTGATGTCGTATGTCGAAGATATCTATAAGCCAAAACATATCATCACTATGGCGACTCTTACCTGAGCGTGTGTCTATGCACTCGGGCATGATATCGCGGGCATTATGGGGGATGATGAAGATGTGATACAAGGGCTTATAGACTCAAAATCTCCATATGAACAAGTCTGGAGGCTCCCACTCAATGAAAAACTGAAAAAATCTCTCAAAACTGATATCGCCGACCTGAAAAATGTTGCCCGAAGCGAAAAAGCAGGATCATCTGTCGGATGAGCATTTCTCTCCTATTTCCAGTGAAAGGCAAAACTAACGCACCTCGATATCGCAGGTCCAGCCTACCGCGAGACGACCTATGGGTATATGCCAAAATGAGGTACAGGATGGGGAGTGAAAATACTTTCAGAGTTTCTTCTTGGTCTCGGAGGTAAATAACAAGAAACTATGTGATTTTTTTCGATTCTTGCGTCTATTTTTCTCGATAAAAACCATCGTAACATCACTCCAGATCCTAAAAATCTCACAGAACATTATCATACTGAGCTTCAGAAAGCAAACTTTCTTGATGAAGTATGTATCGGTATACACTATAGAGAGATAGAGGAGAGTATTACGAGATTTAAGTACGACTCTCGAAGAGAGCACGCGGTCGAACTTTCCCATGCATTGGTGAGTGCAGAAAAAGTATCTACCTTATTTGCACACTACGATGATTGGGTCATCGTTCCTGTTCCTATGCACTGGAGCCGCTATATATTTCGAGGCTTTCATCATACTCACTTTCTAGCAAAAGAACTTTCGGAAATACTACACCTTCCCCTCAAGAATCTACTTTCCTCCCAATATAGAGCACGTCAGTCGCAGCTGGGAAGAAAAATGAGACTTGAAAATAAAAAAAACTCCTTTAGAATGAGAAATCCAAAAGAGAAAGCCTCTTCTCATATCATCATCATCGATGATGTGATATCCTCTGGTGCGACTGCTTCAGAGTGTGCGAAAATCCTCAAGTCTCACGGTGCAGATATCGTCATCGGCTGGTTCGTCACTTCCAATAATCCATAAAAGTATGTCAGAAACTATAGAAATAATCGGAGCTGAGACTCACAATCTCAAAAATATTAGCGTGAGTATACCTAAAAATAAACTCGTGGTAGTCACTGGTGTCTCTGGATCAGGGAAGTCTTCTCTTGCTTTCGAGACACTCTATGCTGAAGGTCAAAAAAGATATCTAGAAAGTCTGTCGACATATGCTCGTATGATCGTTTCTGATACTTCCAGTCAGACAAAAGTACGTGAAATCCGCGGTCTTTCGCCAACGATCGCCATAAATCAAAAAACAGTGTCGAACAACCCTCGATCAACGGTCGGAACTATCACAGAAATATACGACTATTATAGGCTCTTATATACGACAGTGGGGCACTCTTACTGCCCAAATCACCCACATATCGAGCTCAAAAAAGATACGATACAAGATGTTGTCTGACATGTGTCGATCTATGGCGAAGGTACAAAATTTCATATAGGTATTCCTTTGAGAGAATCCTCACTTCAGAGTCTTTCGGGAGTCGCCAAGTATGTCACAGATTTATGATTTGTTCGGTTTCAGATAGGTGAAGAAGTCTTCTCAGTGGCAGATGCTTTCGAAGATGATGTCTATGCTGGATGATGATATATTATTATCGATCGACTTATCGTCAAAACAAAAGAAGAGGAACGATATCAGTTTGAGACCAGGCTGAAGGATTCTCTCTC
Organism: Candidatus Altimarinota bacterium; assembly: GCA_031375155.1. Lineage (GTDB taxonomy): Bacteria > Patescibacteriota > Gracilibacteria > BD1-5 > UBA2023 > JAGOMW01. The sequence continues at coordinate 40,964 of JANMHM010000004.1, read as the reverse complement.
TCTTGCTTTTTCTAAATGAGAGTGAAGACTCTCACTCTCATTTCCTGCAACGAAAGAAAATAAAGATTTCTCAGAACACGCGTCTTGTCCTCTGTGTGAGTATTCTCAGGGAGATCTCACAATCTCTAATTTTTCATTTAACTCTCATCATGGAGCCTGTACGGAGTGCCATGGACTCGGAAGCTATACGACTTTTCGGGAAGAAGATGTCGTCAACCCGAGACTTTCACTCGCAGAGGGGGCTCTCCTTCCATGGACAGCACATCCATATTATAGTGTCGTCCTCGAAACAGTGTGTAAAATAGAAAAAATTGATATTACAGTCCCATTTGGTACTCTTTCTGCACCTCTTCAAAAAAAAGTGCTCTATGGTGTCCCCGGAACTTTTGATATCCCATATATATCAAAGTATGATGAAGGAAAAAACCATCGTGCGAGGTATGAGTGACTCATTCCTAATCTGGAACGCCGCTATAGAGAATCTGATATGACAAATGATGCTTTTTTTAAACGTATTTCTACATTCGCCACTGAAAAAATATGTCGATCTTGTGTCTGATATCGACTCAAAAAAGAGTACCTTTCCGTATTGGTATGAGGAAAAAGTATTGGCGAACTTACGAGTCAATCTGTCGATGAATCAAGAGTTTTTTTTGATACATTAATTTTCACAAAAGAGGAACAAAAAATTGTCACCATGATCCTCAAAAATATCACAGAAAGACTCGAATTTCTCTCTGGCGTAGGTCTCGACTACATTACTCTTTCTAGAAGAGCAAATACCCTTTCTGGATGAGAATCTCAGAGAATCCGGCTCGCTACACAAATAGGGACACGACTCGAAGGTATCATCTATGTCCTCGATGAACCCTCTATCTGACTCCACCCGAGAGACAATGAGATGCTTATCAAAAATCTTAAACGTCTCGCACTTATCGGAAATAGTGTCATCGTTGTCGAACATGATGAGGATATTATGAGAGAAAGTGACTATATTATCGACATCGGTCCGAGGGCAGGAATACATGGTGGAGAAGTTATATTTACTGGTACCTATAGCGAAATGATAGGTCATCCAGACTCTGAAACAGGTATGTATCTCTCTGGTAAGAAAAAAGTGAAACGAGCACAGTTTCAAGTGAAAAAATCATCAGAGTATATATCTATCATGTGAGCGACAGAAAATAATCTAAAAAATATAAATGTTCGCATCCCTCTCGGTTGCCTCACGGTAGTCACTGGTGTCTCCGGATCAGGGAAATCATCACTTATTATCGATATCCTCTCGAATAAGATCATGCATCACTTTCATGGCAGCGCTGTCAATATAGGTGAACATAGATCTGTAGAAGGACTTGAAAATATAGATAAGGCTATTATTATTGACCAGTCGCCGATAGGAAAGACGCCACATTCGAATATCGCCACATATACAGGAGTTTTTACGTATATACGTGAGACATTCGCGGCTTCCCATGAAGCACAGAAGCGGTGATATGGTCCGGGAAGATTCTCGTTTAATACGAAGTGAGGAAGGTGTGAAATATGTGAGTGATCCTGAGTCAAAAAGATAGAAATGCACTTTCTTCCCGATGTCTATGTCGAATGTGAGACCTGTAAAGGAAGTCGGTATAATACAGAAACACGACAGGTACAATTTAAATGAAAAAATATCGCAGAGGTTCTCGCTATGACTATAGACGAGGCGTGTGATTTTTTCCAGTCATTTCCTCGAATATTTCGTATCCTCGATGTTCTTCGGGATGTCGGACTCGGCTATATCACCCTTGGTCAGTCTGCTCCGACACTCTCAGGAGGCGAGGCACAACGTATAAAGCTCGCATTTGACCTCGCAAAAAGATCGACAGGGAAAACTCTCTATATCCTCGATGAGCCGACGACTGGACTCCACTTCTCTGATGTACAAAAACTTCTCGATATCCTCGATGCTCTGGTACAAAAATGAAATAGTGTCATCGTGATAGAACATAACCTCGATATCATTGCCAATGCTGATGCCATCATCGACATCGGTCCTGAAGGTGGCGATAAGTGAGGAAATCTCGTTTTTGCTGGCCCAAGAGAGAAGCTTCTCAATGTCGATGAATCCTATACGGCGAAGGCACTACGGAAATATCTGAGTAACAAAAAATAATCTTTCTCTAAAAAAAGAGCCGTTAGGCTCTTTTTTTAGGTTTATTCTTCTATACCTAATTCATCTGTGATTAATGATATAGCTTTCCCTCGAGAAAGATTTTCTCCTGATTTTTCTCCTTGTAGAGGAGCATCTTTATTATTTATAGTATTGAGTATCTTCATCGCTTCCCAGAGACTAATTTTATCGTTTGGACGGAAGTTTTTTTGGTCTGTATTGATCCATCCATTTTCTCCGACAAACGCTATATAAGGAGCAAACTCAGAGTTTTCATCTACATCAGCAAAGCTGACAAGAGTATATTCAGGAGCTTCAAAGTCATTTGCAAGTGCTATAATCTTTACGAATTCAGCACGGGAAATAGATTTTTTTGGACGAAATAGAGGAGAACTTTTTACGTAACCTTTCTTCATGAATAGGATAATGTCGTCTTTATATGAAGTATTTTTTATATCGAGAGGAACTATAGTGAGAGTGTTTTCTTGGTTTTTCGTAACACCAGGAATAGAGACTATCACTTCTCTCTGCTCTAGGAGTCTCATAAGTGCTGGTATACCGAGAGTCATAGGGGAGCTTGTAGTAAGAGTATTGTTCGCAGAACTACTCATAGGTGATACTGATCATACTGGTGCAGATACAGATGAAGACGAGGATGATCCACCGCCTCCTCCACCACCAGTGATGATCACTACTGGAGGATTCACGACTACAGAGACAGTACGAGTTACTGGAGTCGCTATGTTACCAGCAGTGTCAGCTACAGTATAGGTAATAGTATAAGTTCCTGTCATGCTCGTGTTTACTGTTCCGGATGACACAATCGAACTAGTAAGATTTCCTGATACGTTGTCCGATGCTGTCGCTCCAGCATCGGTATAAATAGACCCCTGATTTATACTGATAGATGCACCTCATATACGAGTGATCACTGGTGCCGTCGTGTCAATGTTTGTCACAGTAGCTGTCACAGAGCCGGTATTTCCAGAGAGATCAGAGAACTCGAATGTAAACGACCCATTTGCACTAAATATACGAGCCGCATTTCCACTATTATTTGTAATTATGATAGACTCACTTGCCCCTGTGAGAGTAGCAGTAATACTGCCGGAAGTAGTCAGAACATTCGAGTAAGAAATACTCGCTGTAGGTACATCCATATCTACGACATTCACCGTACGAGTTACCTGAGTCGCTGCATTCATTGCTGCATCACTCACATCATAGGTGATGAAGTAACTTCCTATAAGAGCTGTATTGACCACTCCACCAGTCAAGATAGAAGTAGTGATATCTCCATCGACATCATCTGACGCTGTCGCTCCAAGATCGACATAGACTGATCCTTGCGCTACCGTCACTGGCGAACTACCATTAAGAAGAATGATAGGTGCTGTAACATCAGGAGCTGCAATAACTTGTACTGTACGAGTCTCTATTCCTACATTCGAAGAACTATCTGTATGAGTATACTCGAGGATATAGGTACCAAGAGTATTTACATCGACACTTCCTGATGTTGCTACAAGAATTTCTCCGTAGACACCATCGACATCTGTCCATGTTGCTCCACTTTCTGTATAGCTATCTCCGATGATCACATTTACAGTAGAAGCACCTGAGAGTGTCACTACTGGATCTACGGTGTCTACTACATTTATAGTACGAATTGCACTACCTGTAGCTCCTAAACTATCTACTTTAAAATATTCAAGTGTATATGTTCCGAGAGCACCAGTATTTACATTACCAGAAAGAGTGAATGATCCTATGTCCCCATAACTTCCACTGAAGGTAGTTCCTGTACTATCGAAATCTGTCCATGAGGCACCACTTTCTGTATACTCACTACCATACTCAATACTAATAGATGGAGCACCCATAAGAGAAACCGTAGGTACAGGAACGACATAAACTACCCTATTTTCTATCCCCGCATTTCCTGAAGTATCTATGTATTCGTAGGTTAACGTATATAATCCGAGAGCTCCGGTATCTAGTAAACTATAGGTAGGGGCAAGAAGTATCCCTGACCCATCATGTGCATCTGTCCATGTGGCTCCAGACTCTATATAGTTACTCCCAATAGTCATATAAATCTGACTTTCCCCAGATACTGTGACGATAGGAGCAGTTGTATCTATGATATTCACTGTCCTTGTCCCCGTACCGACATTTCCCGCAGTATCGACTTTACTATACTCGAGTATATATGTTCCGAGTGTATTCACATCGACACTTCCTGAAAGTGCGAATGATCCTGTACTTCCATAGGTTCCTGTGAGAGTATTTCCTGCCCCATCGATATTATCTGTCCATGAAGCTCCATCATCTACGTATGGGTAGCCATACTCACCACTGACGACTGCTTCCCCAGAGACTGTGACTACTGGTGGGGTACTATCGGGAGGGCCAATCATAGTTACACTGTTATCTGTAGAAGTGCTTGCAGAGTTGAGATTATTCGAAATATCTTGGATACCAACTGCTGTGATTTTTGTCACAGTACTATTGTTCAGGTTTGCCGTATATACATTTCCCAGGCTATCTACTACTATACCGTATGGATTAGTTCCTGTTGTTCCGAGAAGAGTCGAAACTCCCGCTTGTGTGATTTTTGTCACAGTGTTGTCACTATAGTTTGCTGTATATACATTCCCAATACTATCAATTGCAGTGTTTTGTGGATTGTTTCCCGTAGTACCAAGTATACTCGAAACTCCTGCTGGAGTTATCTTCGTTACGGTATTAGCACAGGTATTTGCCGTATAGACATTCCCCAGGGCATCTACCGAGATTCATGATGGGCAGAGTCATGTAGTACCAAATACACTTGAGATTCACTCTGGGGTAATCTTTATTACAGTATTATCACTGTTATTTGTAGTATATACATTTCCGAAAGTATCCACTCACAGAGATCATGGACTATCTCCTGTACTGCCGAGTACACTTGAGACTCCACCTGGAGTAATCTTTGTAACGGTGTCATCAATAAGATTGGTTGTATATATATTTCCGAGAGTATCTACAGCTATACCGAATGGAAGATTACCTGTAGTACCAAGTACACTTGAGACTCCACCTGGAGTAATCTTTGTAACGGTGTTATCAGATCCATTTGCTGTGTATACATTCCCTGATAAGTCAGTGCCTATGGTAATGGCACCATTCCCTGTACTGCCGAGTACACTTGAGACTCCACCTGGAGTAATCTTTGTAACTGTGTTATCACTGTTATTTACTGTATACACATTTTCGAGAGTGTCTTTTGCCATGCTCCATGGTGCATTCCCTGTTGTTGCGAATACATTACTACTATAGCTTCATGCTGGTACACTCAGTACGATAGTTCCTGATCCTAGAGAACTTGCAACTACTTCGAAGGTAGTTCCATCGTTTGGTGCGATTTCTGTGACCGAGTCTATGCTGATACCCAGAGCAGTCGAGCCAGAAGTAGAGAGTGATCCTGTCGTGAAGGTAGAGGTATTGATCGGCTCAGAGAAGGTGACCGTGAATACTGCTGTTCACGAACTGGTAGGATCTGACTGTCCACCTTTTTGTTCCACTGTGACAGAGGGGCTCACGTCATCGACCACACGCACTTTCCTTGTCGTACTTCCTGTATTTCCAGAAATATCAGTGTATTCATATGTGAGCGTGTAGATTCCGAGTGCTCCAGTATTGACACTGCCAGAAACTGGAGAAGAGATAAATCCTGTACCATCATGTGCATCTGTCCATGAGGCACCACTTTCTGTATAGTCACTGCCTAGAGTGATATAGAGACCTGCTTCTCCTGAGACTGTGACGACAGGAGTAGTCGTATCTACGATATTTACTGTCCTTGTTCCAGTACCGACATTTCCAGCAGCATCGACTTTACTATACTCGAGCGTATACGTACCTCCCAGAGTATTCACATCGACACTTCCTGAAAGTACGAATGATCCTGTCTGTCCATAGGTTCCTGTAAACGCATCGCCAGCTCCATCAGCATTGTCCGTCCATGAGGCTCCAGCATCTACGTATGGGTATCCGTATTCACCACTCACTACCGCTTCTCCTGAGACTGTCACGACAGGAGCAGTTGTATCTGGAGGAGGAGCTATATTGATCGTCCGTATAGCACTTCCTGTATTTCCAGAAATATCAGCATACATATACTCAAGTGTATATACTCCGAGAGCTCCTGTATTCACACTGCCTGAACTCGCATTGATTAATACACCTGATCCATCATGTGCATCTGTCCATGTCGCTCCGCTCTCTACATAGTTATCACCCAGAGTGAGAAACACATTCACTTCTCCAGATACTGTCACTACAGGTGCTGTCGTGTCTATGATGTTCACTGTACGCCCCCATATCAGACCAGGATTCCCGGAAGTATCTATATATATGTAGCCAATAGGATAGCTTCCGAGGGTAAAGATATCTATACTTCCAGTATTGTATGCAGAGATAAATCCTGATCCGTCATGTAGATCTGTCCATGTCGCTCCATCGTCGATAAACCCTATCCCATATTCACCGCTGACGACAGCTTCCCCAGAGACTGTCACGACGGGTCTTGTCGTATCTACGATATTCACTGTACGACTTACTCCCGTTCCGACGTTCCCTGCACCATCTGTATACTCATAGGAGATGACATATACTCCGAGTGTATTCACATCGACACTTCCTGTAGTGAAGGTAGAAATCACCCCACTACCATCGACATTATCTGTCCATGAGGCACCATCATCGGTAAATCAAGAACCATATTCTATATTTACTATAGATGATCCAGAGAGAGTAATGACTGGTAACTCAGTATCCGGAGCTGAGATGACATTTACTACTCTATTTGCACTTCCAAAATTCGATGAACTATCAGAGTAGAGGTATACGAGCGTATAGCTTCCAAGTGCTCCTGTATTCACACTTCCTGAACTCGCACTGATTAATATACCTGATCCATCATGTGCATCTGTCCATGTCGCTCCACTTTCTGTATAGTCATTTCCTAGTACGACTGTTATAGGACTCCCTCATACAAGAGTCACGATTGGAGCGATCGTATCGACTATATCCACATTACGACTTGCATCTCCTGTATTTCCAGCAGCATCTAATTTTCTATAGTTGAGTATATATGTTCCGAGTGTATTCACATCGACACTTCCTGAAAGTGCGAATGATCCCGCACTTCCATAGGTTCCTGTGAGAGTATTTCCTGCTCCATCGATATTATCTGTCCATGAAGCCCCATCATCGGTATATGCATACCCGTATTCACCACTGACAGTAGATGCACCAGAAAGAGTCACGACTGGTGCTATCACATCACCTCCTCCGCCTCCGGGTACTATCATAGATGCGCTACTTACACCTATATAACCTTGACTAAAGTCTGTATTTCCCGCAGAGTACTCTAGATTTTGTATAGAAATATTGACTATATCACCACCTGTCCAAAGAGGAGCATTATCTAGAAAAATTTCATACTCAGTATTTCCTCCATTTTGATTGAGAGTCGCAGGTGCTCCTGTGAGTCCGTCAAAAGGGATAGTAGCTACAACACCAGTCTGTGTTGCTACTATAGGAACGATAGTTGTTCCAGAAGCTCCACAGTTGTCAGTACTTCATAAGTCTCTCAGGCATAGTACGCCATTAAAAGATGGGGCACCGCTGAGTGTAGAAAACTGTATAGTAAATCCAGAGAGAGTCATTCCAGTATTGGTATCAAAGTTTACTATCTCGAAAGTACCGAGTTTCTGTGCAGACGAAAGTGTCGGATTCGGTGTCAGTGTAATAGTAGGAGGTACTATACTCACAATATAGAGTTTCGTATTTCCACTAAACATACTTTCGTCGACCGCGAGAGGACTATTATCACTATCTTTTACGATACTCATGGTACCAGAGTTCGTCGTGAGCTGAAGAGTTTCTCCATAGAAATTTTCCACAGCACTCGTACTGAGAGTTACTTTAAAATTATTCGTTGTATAGCCTGGGATAACGGTGTTCACTCCAGAAAAACTTATTGTCTGTCATGAAATTGTTCCTGTAGTGAGAAGAGTATTTGTCATGGCGTCTCGAAGATCTACTCCTGTGAGAGAAGATGCTATATTCATCAGAGTAGTTGTTCCTATATTGTTCAGGTCGATATTTTCTAGTCGAATATCATCGAGACCAGCACTGAGACCAAATCGACCTATTTCCTGATTGATCCCATTTGAGTATATTTTATTATTTGTCGGAGGTGCGATAGTCGCATTTCTCAGATTTGCTGGACTCACGACATCGACTCTGCGAGAGCCAGTACCAATATTTCCTGCAGCATCCACCTTCATATAGTCGATATAGTAGGCTCATACAGCTATTGTGTTCACACTCCCAGTCGTCGCAAATGAGCCCAAATCACCGTAGGTTCCTGTAAAAATATCTCCACTTCCATCGATATTATCTGTCCACGAAGCACCTGGCTCAGTATACGTGCCACCGAGGGCAATAGACATATTTGCTCCAGAGAGTGTTACCACTGGAGCTTCTGTGTCAGGAGGAGCTAGAGTAGTGATCGTGAAGCTTGCATTGCTCGCAGGATCTGCGATTTCACCACTTCCATTATATGCACCCGTGAGAGATACATTCGCTGTACCGTCTATATATGCACTCCCATCATCACTATTCACCGTATATATATAGGTGAATATACTTCCCGTCCCGAGATCAGTCATCGTATCCTCCGCTATATCTGTAGATCCTGGCTGATCGATGCTGATGAGTGGTGTTCCTATGATTGGTTCACTATAGACTGCTGTGATCGTCAGAGCTCCAGTTCCTGCAGGATTCGCAGAGTAGGAGAGATCTATGGTCGGCGCTACGGCAAATGCGATATTCGCAAAGGGTGAAAAGAGTGAAAAAACAAATGCAGTAAGCGTTGCAAGGCTCATAGCTTTGCGAGAAGAAGGAGTGGTATACATATTTGTATGGGTTATTTACCCCTTCAGACTAGCATATACAAAAAAATATGGCAACTTTCCTACCATATTTATCTACTATTTTATATTGACAGAAATAAAGATATAATTCTAATGTCACATTCTGAGCATATCCTCATGGATACTATTGGCTGCGAGACATCCCTCTGCGGCACTCATGATTGTCTGACGGAATTTATTACTATTGGTTGTCACATCACCTGCCGCGTAGAGTCATTTTATACTTGTCTCCTGACGCTTGTCGACGATGAGACATCATTCAGTATCCTTGTCAGGATTGATGGTATCGACAATCCGAGTGAATGGTGTCGATCCTATGGCGACGAATACTCCATCGAGAGCGAGTGTTCCGCCATTTTGTAGCAAGACACTTTTCACTCACATGATATCTCCACGGACTTCGGCAACTTGGGTATTATAATGGAAAGTGATATTTTTTCGCTCGTTCGCCTTCTCCACCCATATGTCTTCTGCACGAGAGCGGTCTCCACGTATGAGGATATGGACGTGAGCACAGAGATCAGCGAGGTAGAGCGCTTCTGTGATAGCAGTATTTCCACCACCGACGACGGCTATGGTGAGTCATTTATAGAAGTTTCCATCACATGTCGCACAGTAGGATACTCATTGTCCATAGTATTCCATTTCGCCAGGAGTACCGAGTTTTTTGTACTCATTTCCAGTAGCGAGGATGACGCGCTTTGCCTCATAGATATCTCATTTTTGAGTCTTGATCTCGAATCTATCTTCGCCAACCTTCGACACAACTTCGACACGATCCTGTACAAGTGTCGATCCAGCAGCTTCGGCATGTTTCTGGAAACTATCCATAATCTCTCCACCTGGAGCTGAGAGAACACCAGGCCAGTTCTCGACACAGTGAGAAGTTGCGAGTGCCCCACCTGGGAGTTCACCTATGATGATGTTGTCGATCTTGTATCGACTCGCGTACATACCGGCAGGGAGTCAAGCACTACCAGCACCTATGATGATGAGGTCGTGTTTTTGGACAGAGGGAGACATAGGAAAAAAGTTAAAAAGAAAGAATTCTTATGAAAAATATAATGAGAACAATTCTCATTATAAAGAAAAGAGAAATATTACAAGTTTTTTAGAGTCCTTGTTTTTCTAGTGTTTTCACAGAGACATTTGTCGTTCTATATGATTGTATGATATTGTTGATACGACGACAGTTTTCTATAGGATCTGGAGAGTACTTCACGATCATATGAGAGGACTCACTCGCGGTATGGATATGTACATCGCCGAATCCGAAAAGTGTCTGGAATATTCCTGCTGTGTGGGCAGTCACTTCCTGTACTCTGTCTAGGGCACACTCTGTCACAGTGCGAGAAAGTGCTGATATCTGCTCGACACTGATCACTCGAGAGTCGGTGATGATGATGATATCGAGTTCGTCATTGATCCAGTCGAGCAAGATAAATGTGAGAAATACTATCCAGTAGAGTGCGAGTCCGCCCCAGTAGAGGCTACTTCATACGATGTCTATGATAGTATCCTGATAGGAGATGAGTATCCATGAGCTGATGAAGAGGGCAACACAGTAAAGGAAGTGGAAAATCAGGATGATCCAGTGCCTGTGAATGGTCATTATGACATGCTCATTTTCTTTGAGGAGGGAGATATGTTCTTTTTTGACCATGTGATATGAGGATTTTTGAAGTAAATCGGAGAAAGTATTTTTTCAGAAGGAAGATCCTGGAATAGAGCGCTTATTTTCTCATAATCTTCACTATATTCTATAAAAACTTTTCCATCTGTAAAATCATTTTTTGTGCTATATCCAGAGTATGTTCACGCGGGAAGACTTTCTTTTTCTCTGAGGGTGATATTTCATTCGCTATCCTTTGTGATATATTCACTTGTATTTGCTTCGAGAAGAGGGATAGAGTGATTTTCGATGAGATCGAAGAAGTGACATCCCTTTATCACCATACCCTTTGAGAGGTGTAGTGTATTCACAGTAAGTGTCACGATACGCATGCGAGTGAAGGCTCATGGACCGAGAATGCACCAAATTTCATTTATATTTCATTTTCAGATCAGTTCTATCACTTTTTCAGGAAATGAGGAGAAATCGTCTCCACGAGGGATAATATGTTTTTCGATAAGACTTCCCTCCTCTAGGAGAGCAAGGGAGATATTTGAAGAAAGAGGGTTGATAAAAAGGAGCATTTGTAGAAGAAATATTATACTCAGCGATATGAGAGCGCCTCGAGAATATGTGGAACTTCGACATGTGTCGATCCACCAATATCTGCTATAGTGCGAGCTACTCGCAGTATTCGATAGTAGACACGTGTCGACAGATGGAGCTTTTCTGTCGAAGTTATGGCGATCTTTCGAGCATCTTCTCAGATAGATGCGTATTTCTCTATGTCGACATTCGACATTTCAGCATTTCTGTGGAGCTTGGTTCCGTGAAACCGTCCCTTCTGTACTCATCGTACTTCTTCGACGATCTGTGCATATTCTTTCGTGGTTTTTTGCTCTTTTCGACTCTCGAGCTCTCCGATCTTCACCCGTGGAACCTGGATGAATATATCGACACGATCGAGTATCGGTCATGAGAGACGTGATCGGTACTTCTCTATCACATGAGCACTACAGATACACTCTTTCTCAGGATCTCCCATATATCCACATGGACAGGGGTTCATGGCGCCGACAAGAGAAAAACGAGAAGGATATCGACAACTCATATTGACACGATTGATCGTGATTTCACCGTCTTCGAGTGGCTGACGGAGCGTCTCGAGGATATGCTTATCGAACTCGAGGAATTCATCGAGAAAAAGTACTCACTTATGTGCCAGTGATATCTCTCCTGGTCGAGAGTCTCGACCTCCACCGATGATCGAGGCCTCACTCGCTGTATGGTGTATGATGCGAAATGGTCTCTCAGTCACGATCGGCATATCTTTCGAGAGGAGTCCAGCGACGGAGTATATCTTCGAAAGTTCGATCTGTTCGTCTATTTCCATACTGGGGAGGATACCAGCAAGTGCCTTCGCGAGCATCGTCTTTCCACTTCCAGGAGGACCCTGCATGAGTATATTGTGACCTCCTGCTGCGGCGATGAGGAGCGCGCGTTTCGCCTGCTCTTGCCCATGGATCGAAGAGAAATCTATCCCACTTCTCACGCGGGGAAGTGTCTCTATATCGAGTCTCTCTGTCTTCGGAAGAGGGATGACCCCTGTGAGCATATCGACGAGGTGATGGAGACTCTTGACGCCGATAACTTCGACGTCAGGGATGACCGATGCCTCAGGGACATTGGCCATCGGGAGAAATATATATCGCATACCGAGCTCTCTCACCAGTATCGTCGCAGGGAGTGCTCACTGGACAGATCTGACCGTCCCGTCGAGGGCAAGTTCTCCGAGAAAAAGCCCATTTTTCGTATATTCCTCATCGAAATCAATCTCTTTCCCAAGGATACCCAGAGCGATCGGGAGATCATAGATCGGTCATTTTTTCTTTAGATCTGCAGGGGCGAGATTCACTGTGATACGGGCTCATCCTGGAAAAGCGAATCCACTATTTTTCAGAGCACTCCGTACACGCTCTCGGCTCTCCTGAACAGCGGTATCTCCGAGTCCGACTATAGTGAAGTTCCCGATCCCTGTGACGACATCTACTTCGACTTCGATGAGATGTCCACTGATCCCATAGAGGGAACAAGAGAAAAGTTTTTGCATACAAAAAAATAATATCTGCCTTCTATCGTAACCACACTTTTCTAAAAAACAAAAGTTTTACACATTTTTCGTTTCTCGTAAAGGGAAAATGTGTCCTAATATTTGGTGAAGGGCTTTTTTTCTGGTACTATAAAAGCCAAGCTCTCATTTTAGAAACCGTTTTTCTATGTTTTTCCGATCTCTTATTCTCATCTTTCTTTCTACATTCACAGAGTGGGCTTTTGCTATACAGTACAGCGTCGCGACCCGAAAGCAAAAAGATACCTCATTTTTCGCGAATATCGGAGATGGGATCGTCTTCATAGTAGAAAATATACTCTACATCCTGAGTTTTATCATCATCGCATGGATCCTCCTGAAGTGCATGCGACTTGCGTATGAAGTCCTCATGGCAGGACGACTCATCTACATGAAAGTCACACTTCCCCGCGCTGACTCCAAGCTCGATAAAGAGCGTGAGACCAAAAAAGATTTCAAGGAAAAAGTCGGTATTATGTCCGTCTTCTATAAGTCCGTCCACAATCTCACTCAGTCGAGTGCACTCGATACGATAATGAATGTGATATTTCGTCATGCGAAGATATCGCTCGAGCTCATGTATCACGATGGACAAGTCCACTTCTACGCTGTCGGATACAAAGAACACCTCTCCCTCGTCGTCCAGCAGATTACCTCGAACTATCCTGATGCGGAAGTGAAGATCATCGACCGCAAGGATTTCCCTGAGATCAAACCACTCTGATTCACCCTTCAGGCAGCTTCTATCAGCAAAGATAATGATGATGTCTACCCGATCAAGACGTATAAATATTTTGAAGATGATCCACTCTCTACATTTACCAACAATTTCTGATCCCTCAAAAAAACGGATGTTGCCTCGATCCAACTGGTCGTGAAACCACTCGGTCACTCATGGAATCGAAAAGCAAAAAAAGCAGCAGGACTAGTCGCAAAAGGGGAATACAAAAAAGGAATCAAATCTGGACTCCTGGTCTCGATTTTTAAGGGGATCACAGCACCGATCGCGTGGCTCCTTTTTCGATTTATAAAAAACGAAGAAACCGGAAGTAACGCTCCGTGAGCGAGTAGTGGTGACTCGTATAAGATATTTAACCAAGCAGAAACAGAAGCACAGAAAATGGTCGGAGAATCCGCAGGACAACCAGGATTTTCTGCTTCCATGCGTATCCTCGTCTCATCCGATACGAGTGCGTCAGCACGGAGTGCCCTCCAGAACCTCGTTGCAGCGACTTCGATCTTCACTGACGAGTACAATAACCGTCTCGGGAATCCTCAGATGCTCGAGGATCCCTTCCGATTTATTTTTACACCGCTTCGCTACTTTGCATATCGATTCCGTCTTGTGGGAGTGCTACAGGGGATTAGCAAATTCTCTTGCGACGAGCTCTCGACGCTCTACCACTTTCCTGATATCAATTACAATAAGTCTCCTATCATCTCTTGGCTCGAATATAAGATGCTCGCTCCACCGTCGAATCTGCGATTTCCGAAAGAGCCACTGATCCTGAAGGACTATAAACGAGATACAGAGGGGAATATATACACAGAAGATGGATCACTCCTCCAGGTCGATAAAAATAAAAATCTGTCGCGAAATGCTCTAAAAGACCTCATCCTTCTCGATGGTACTATCGTCCCTGTCGCCAAAGAGGGAGACAATATCGGAAAGCCACTCGATACTGGTAAAACTCCTATTCAGATAGATGACCATAGAAAGCTCGCCTGATTCCCTCTCTATAAAGATGGAGTACTCATGGGCTGGAATGAGTATAGAAACAATAAAACTCCCATCTATTTCTCGAAAAAAGATCGTGGACGACACCACTATATCATAGGAAAATCAGGATGAGGAAAGTCAGTATTTATCGGCTATCTCGCTCGTCAGGATCTCTGGAATGGAGAAGGACTCTGTGTCATCGATCCGCATGGAGATCTCGTCGAAGATATCGTTGCCTTCACTCCGAAAGAGCGAGCAAAGGATATGATTATCTTCGATCCTGCTGACTACGAACGACCTATGGGACTCAATATGCTCGATCTCATCGCTACGGATCCGAGTCTGCGAATGATCGAGAAAGATCGTGCAGCGCTCGATGCCACTTCGATATTTATCAAGATGTATGGAGATGAGATATTTGGTCCACGGATACAACACTACTTCCGCAACGGATGTCTCACACTCATGGATGATGAAGAAGAGGGGGGGACACTCATCGATGTACCACGACTCTTTGTCGATGAGGCATTTATGAAATACAAAACATCGAAAATCAAAAATGTAATGGTAAAAGCTTTTTGGGATCATGAATATGCGCAGACAGGTGATCGCGAGAAACAAGAGATGATACCATTTTTCTCAGCGAAATTTGGACCATTTATCACCAACACGACGATGCGAAATATCATCGGTCAGACGAAGAGCGCTTTCAATATCCGACAAGTCATGGATGAGCAAAAAGTCCTCATGGTGAATCTTTCGAAGGGAAAAATCGGAGACCTCAATGCCCAGCTTCTCGGGCTCATCATGGTTTCAAAGATCAATATGGCAGCTATGAGTCGTGCTGATATACCAGAAGAGCAAAGAAAAGATTTCTACCTCTATGTGGATGAGTTCCAGAACTTCGCGACGGATACCTTCGGAGAAATCCTCTCAGAAGCCCGTAAGTACCGACTCGCCCTCATCATGGCACATCAGTATATCGCCCAGATTGGGGGAAGTGGTGACAAGCAAGGGAAGTGAGGGAAGCCCTCTATCAAGGACGCGGTCTTCGGAAATGCGGGAACGATCATGTCGTTCAAGGTCGGTGCTGAAGATGCCGAGTACCTCGAAAAAGAATACGCTCCTTCACTCTCTCAGCAGGACATCATCGGGATCGCGAACTTCACGACCTACTGCAAACTGAATATCGATAATGCTACCACTCGACCATTCGACCTGAAGACCATCTGGGACAATACGTATAAAAATGCAGAAGTCTCGAAAATCATCAAAGAATATTCACGAAAAATGTATGGTCGTAAAAAAGAATATGTCGATATGGAAATCGAAGCCCGTATGGGAATCATCCGAGAAGAAGAACTGACTGCGACACCTTGAGATAATAATGCATCTTCCACAGAAACTCCAGTAACATAATTTTCCTCCATGCTTCACAGGATCCTCCCCATCATCGTTCTTCTTCTGTTTATCCTCGATATTTTTCTGGTTCTTGGATTTTCAGGGAACGGATTTCTTGCTGATTTTGTGAAGACACTTCCTCTTCCAGCATGAGCTCTTCTCCTTATGGGTACACCGACACTCTATTTTATCATCTATAAGGCATATATCGGTCCGATACAAAAACTCAATCAGAGTATCGCAAAGTTCATGACAGGGATCGATGAAGAGCCAAATCTCGAAGCAAATAGCTGGAGCAAAGGAATGAATTATATTATCACATTTTTTATCAAGAGTCTTCAGATCCTCAAGGTATTCAAACAGGAACTTCGAGACGGTCGAAAGCTCCGATCTGAGGTAGAAATCGCCTCAGAAATACAGAAACACGCTATCGCGAGTGAGACGATCGATATACCATCTCTCGAGATCGCCATGGCGACAGCACCGGCTTCTGAAGTAGGAGGGGATTCTCTCGATATCATCCTCGGGAAAAATGATAATTACTATATATATGTGGGTGATGTGACGGGTCATGGTGTACCGAGTGGATTTGTCATGATGATGGTAAACGCTCTCGTCTCAGCATTCGTCGTATCTGAGGAGAGTAGTGCTCGAGTCTTATCCGAGACCAATCGTATTCTGAAGCCCCGAATCAAACAAAATATGATGATGACCTGTGTGATGCTACGCTGGGACGAGCGTAATAAACTCCTCTACTATACAGGAGCATGACATGAGTATCTCCTCGTATATAAGGCAAAAGAAAATAAAGTATTCAAGGTGAAATCAGGATGAGTCGCCCTTGGTATGGTCCGTGACGCCTCGAAGGCTCTCCTCGAACAGCAGATCCTCTTCGAGAAAAACGATATCATCATCCTCTATACGGACGGTATCACGGAAGCTCGATACCGATCAGAACAAAATTGACTTCTTTTCGGAATCGATAGAATAGTCGAGTCTATAATGAAAACAGAAATAAAAACAGCTGAAAGCATATTTCGTCAGATCACTATAGATCTCTCATCCTTCATGGGATATAAGCATAAACAGTATGATGATGTCACGCTCTTCGTAGCGAAAAATGTCGGTATGTGATGAGCGACACAAAGTAGTATCCCAGATGCTATCGATAATGCTCATATCACAGAGTGGAACTGGTGAAAAAAACCGACAAATAATGATACTAAGATCCTATAGACACTTGTTCGATAACTGATTTTTCTTTTCATGGCCGTTCCCTCTCTCGCAGATCTCGTAAAAAATAACTATACCTGAGACGTCGAATGATTCGAGTCTCCAAAGGTAGATTTTATAGACTCTTCTGGAGATACAGCTACCTTCTCTCTCGCCAGCTCTACTGTGCCACTCTGAGAGAGCTCTATAGTAGATAAATCGCCACCTCTATCGACACTTTCGACATCTTCGCCAATCCTCGCCACTCTACCACGATCCCTTATCGATCTCGATGATCCTGATCGAAAAATCACCAAAGAAGAGGCACTCGAACTTCGACAGACAGAAAAAGAATATAAAGAAGCGCTTGCTTTCGTGAAAGATATGATCGCTCCAGCAATGATGCGTATCGACGCGACGAAGCTCCAAATAGGAGATACCTATATCCGTACGATATTTACCTATGCGTATCCTGACGTCCTCGAAGGGAACTGGCTCTCACCGCTGATCAACTGGGATGTGAAGTTCGATGTCTCTATGTTCATCTACCCAGTCGACTCCTCTCGCGTGATGAAATATCTGCGCAAACGTCTCACCCAGCTTCGTTCGCAGTATGCGATCAATCGGGAAAAATGACTTATCGGTGATCCCCACCTCGATGCGCAAATGCAAGACGTAGAAGAGCTCCAGGTATCACTGACTCGTGGTCAGGAGAAATACTTCCATTTCTCTCTCTATATCACGACTTATGCTGAGAGTGAAGATGAGATGAAGCGTCTCTCGAATACCCTCGATGTCATGCTCGCAGGACGTAATATCCTCACGAAGCAGGCATTTCTCAGATCAGAACAAGGATTTGTCGCTACGGGTCCATTTGCTCGGGATGAGGTCAACGTCTTCCGAAATATATCTACAAAAGGACTTTCCACCACTTTTCCATTCTCCTCGAATAGTCTCTCGCAAGATGATGGTATATTCTATGGAATCAATACTCACAATAACTCACTCATCATCTTCGATCGATTCCGCACAGAAAATGCGAACATGTGTGTCTTCGCGAAATCGGGATGAGGAAAGTCTTTTGCTGTGAAGCTCGAAATCCTCCGTGCCCTCATGACTGGAACTGATGTGATCGTCCTCGACCCAGAGAATGAATATAGAGCTCTCGTCGATACAGTAGGGGGGACGTACCTCAATATCAATCTGAACTCTGACGAGCGGATCAATCCATTTGATCTCCCGCGTGGCCTCAAAGACACAGAGTCCCACCCCTGAGATCTCCTTCGCGGTGCAGTCGTGAATATGATAGGACTACTCCACCTTATGCTCGGGGTGATCACTCCGAGTGAAGAAGCACTTCTCGAACGAGGACTCATCACGACCTACTCACTGAAGGGGATCACTATGGAAGATGACTCAGCAGAAGGGAAAGAAATCCCACTCATGAAGGATCTCCTCTCCGTTCTCGAGACAATGGAAGGGGCTCGGGGACTCGTCGAGCGACTCGATAAATACGTCACAGGAATATTCGCTGGAGTCTTCTCTGAACATACGAATGTCAATCTGAAAGATGGACTCGTCGTCTTCTCTGTACGAGATCTCGATGATATCCTTAGACCGATCGCTATGTATATCCTCCTCGGCTACGTCTGGAATATTGCTCGATCATCCGAGAAAAAACGTATGCTCGTCGTCGATGAGGCGTGGAATATCATGCAGTACGAAGACTCGGCAAAGTTCCTCTTCGGACTCGTGAAACGAGCTCGTAAGTACGGACTCGGTGTCACGACGATCACTCAGGATGTCGAAGACTTCATGACGAATCAGTACGGGAAGGCGATCGTGACCAACTCCTCGATCCAACTCCTCCTGAAGCAGTCTCCCGCATCTATCGATGTCCTTCAGGATGTCTTCAAGCTCACTGAACAAGAGAAATATATCCTCCTCAATGCCTGAGTGGGTACTGGACTCTTCTTCGCCTGAGGGGAACATGTCGGTATCCAGATCCTCGCCTCGTACTTCGAAGAGAAGATTATCACGACGAAGCCGAATGTGTAGAACTATAAAGAAAAATCCCTGCAAGAGCAGGGATTTTTAGATTTTACGCTCCTCTCTTTTCGCACTCAGGGCTGAGGCGAGAGAGTGTAGCTATTATGTGTTTTGGTTTTTTACTGATTGATGACGTGGTAGTTTTTCAGACTCAAAGATGTTAGACTTGAATTGGCGTTGTTCCAAGGGATGAAATACTTAGAAATCATCTTATCTGCTGGAACTCCGCCTATCGTTCCGATAGCATTTTGTGCCACAGCATTTACTCCAGACACCTTTCCGTTTGCGACAACGACTGATAGGACAATTGCGACGTGGCTCGTAGGAGTATTTGGATATGCAGATCCTCCGTCAAAGTTGACGATCATCGTTCCTGGTGGAAGTGCGATATCCGCGCTCACACTTCCTACGCTTCCATTATTTGGGAAGATCGATGTAAGCGCATTTGTTGCAACTTTTGTCCAAGTGCTGGTTGCTCCTACGCCAGTCATTGCTTTCGCAAAGCCGACACATTGCCCCACATAGGCATTTCCGTTTTCAGAAATTTGCTGGTAGTTGCCTCCATTCCATGGTTTCGAGCTTGCATACTTGTTCGTCATCGCCAGAGTGTTGACGAGTTTTGTTTGCACACTGGTGCTGTATTTCAGGAATTTCACGGTTCCAAGTGACGTTGTGGTTGCTGACGTATAGTCAGCAGCAACAAACGGGCTTGAGCTATCGATAAAGAGTGAGTATCGGTCGTATGAGGCGCGAAGAGGGACCGCAGAAGCTGAAAAAGTGATTAAGGTTGCTACCGAAAGAGCAACCATGGATTTAAATTTCATTACAATTACTCCAAAAATTTATTTAAAAAGGTTTATAGACAAATTTGATGTATCACATTATGATTCTCCTTATTTGGATGGTTGGTGAAAAAGTTGATGGTCTTTGGTGAGGCGATAGTTTAGTATGCTTGATGGAGTAGCTCAGTTTTTTTGTACTTCGCCGAGAGCGAGTATATGGTATGCTCCTATGATATTATTTACCATTGTAAATAATATCTCTCGAGCCACCATGGTTGAGTTATTTCGAAGGTCAGTATGCTCTGGTCCTATCGAATAGTATTCTTCAGGCGGAGAGAGGAGTGCGCTGATGGATCGTAAATCCGACTCATTTAGGTCTTTTCTTCCAGTGGCTTGATTTATACTTATGAGATCGTTTATTTCAGGAATTTTCCCTGAGGAGAAAATAGTATTGAAGTCGGGATCTTTCATAAGCTCAGCCCATAAACTATCCTGCATAAAATTCATGAGAGCATTTTCAATCTCAGGAGTCACATACCCTCTTCCTTCAGCACATTGTCCTTCGACATTTTCATAAGATGGATCGAGGAATGGTGCCTTACAAAGTAAGTATGCCTCGATTTGTTCAGGCGCGAGCGCTACTTCCTTCGGATTCCCCTCACCAAATACGTAGTGAAGAGTGCGTCCGTCGGCGAGCGTGATATCTCGAGATTTCCACTCGAGATTTGGCGTACGAAAATCCGTGACTCCAGAATTTACGACTTGGATAGTTCCAGAACTTGTTCCTGTCTGGGTGATTGTGTTTTGGTTTTTGGGCGGTGACTCAGGAAGAATAGTCATACCAGAGTCATGAAGCATCCATGCGATCGCGCCCAGTATTACCCCGATGACGAGAAGTATGGTGCCGAGAGTATTTGTTTTCATAGGAATTCCTAAAAAAGGTTGGTTAAAAATTTCTTCCGAATTTCACGAGAATCTAAAAAAGATTCCATAAAATTTCGAAGAAATACTTTCGAAAGTATTTTCATTATATAAACCAATTCTAACAAATTTCTAACATTTTCGAAAGAAAATGTATTTTTCTTGATATTTTTCCTAAAAACTTGCAAAAATCCAATATTCGTTATACTTGGCAAGTAATTTTTCATATTTTTTCTTATGCTTACCGCCCTCAAAGCTCGCCCAGGTACCGTCGTAAAAATCGGAAATGATCTCTTCCTCGTCGTGAAACACGAAATGAAACGAGGTGGTCGTGGTGCGACGAACGTCGCTATGCGTCTGAAGAATCTTATCGTCGGAAATATGTCTGATCGAGTCATGGACTCAGAAGAAAAACTCGAAGATGTCGTCCTCGAGCGCGCGAAAGCTGAGTATCTCTACTCCGCTGGAGATACCTATTCGTTCATGAATCAGGACACCTATGAGACCGTTGATCTCCATGCGGACGATGTCGGGGACTCTTCACTCTACCTCACTGAGGGGCTCGTATGTGATCTCCAGACATACGAGGGGAAATTCATCGGTATCGTACTGCCACTGCGTGTCACTCTGAAGGTCATCGAAGCAGATCCCTCTGTAGCAGGGAATACTGCTGATGGAAAGATAGATAAATCTGTAAAACTCGAGACTGGTCTCGAGCTCCGCGTTCCAGGATTCGTCAATCAAGATGAGTCTATCGTCATCAATACAGAAACAGGGGAATATCTCGAACGCGCAAAGTAATATTTTTTTCTAAAAAATTCATAAAATTCTCTGAAATATTTCAGAGAATTTTTTTGCCTAAGAGAAGAATATATGTTATAGTAACAGTATAAAAATCCTTTATTTTTCTATGGCACTCAACCAACCACAATCTCCACAAGAACCGAAAACACCATGAAAATGGAAAGGTATTATGGCAGCGACAGCTTTGTCAGCAGCGACACTTATGTTGTATCCATGAAATAAACCAGATAATTCACCGATAAAGCACGCTCCTACGAATACTGTGCCATCAGCACAAAATACCTCTTCTGTATCGAGTATTACATACTCAGGTGAGACACTTTCATCTATGGGTACCAATATTGTCTTACCTGAATCCGCATCGCCAGAACAGAAAAACGCTTATGACGCTATTATGGCGAGTACATTCGATACCCTGAGAGAGAAGATACCTTGTATGGATAAAGCGGAACAGAAATATATAGCAGATTTCTTACGAGAGGCGCGACTGGAGCTTTTTCTACGAGATAATGTGGGACTATTCGACAAGGTTTCTTTATTTTCACTTTTGTGAAGAAATATCTCATTATATGATTTCCAGCGAATACATGAAACTACGGGATTATCCTATGAAAAAATGCTCATAAATACACCATGAAGTACAGCATTCAATTATGCTTCTGTATTACCTGAAGATGTCCTCACCAGTGCTCTAAAAAAATATTTTCAAGCACAGGCAATATCTCCTGACTGACCAAACTACTCTTCTTTACTGGACCAATGGCCTCATATAGAAAAATACCTGACACCAGAGCAAAAAATTGCGGTACACCTGTATATTCAAGAGATAGTCAACAATGATCCTGAGAGTAAGATACTAGAATGATTTGATTATAAGGCCCATCCAGAAAAACTTTCTCGCGATAAACAGACTCTCTATATAGCAAATATCATTGATCGTGAGACTCCTGGATGGGATGATGATATCGAGGGCACATTTGTTAAAATCCAAAATGATAAAAAAATAAATTGACAATGATATATTTTTGTTAAGAGGCTTGCGAATATGAGATTGGATATAACAAAGTATCCCCAGATTCTACAATATGTGAGAGAAGAAGTTTCTTGATTTACGACAGATGAACTAAAAGGTCTTGGATTGACAGAGGCGGCTTACCCCAGAGAACACGAGGTACTTATCCAGAAACAACATCCTACTCACATGACTCCCGAAAATCTCGAAAAAATGCCAGATATATCTCTACGATTGGAACAAGAGTTAGCACAAATAGAACCATGAGTTTATACCTTAGGCGTGACTATGTCGCGTGTAGTAATGGAATATCCTGATGAGGCAAAGCTCACCTTTTCTGATATTGCTATCCTCAATAAAATCCATCCAAACCGTATCGATGTCAAATACCTCACATATCGTTTTGGAAAAGCCATGAAGAGTAGTGGCGTTGCTTGTACTGTTCCGTAGATCGGGTCGTGTGTAGATTTTTCTATATCTGGAACCCCATCTTCATCCGATCGAGCCAGTGGAGAGTGGGAAGTGGGAGTGCGTGCTTCATGAGGAAATCATATTCCATCTTCACGATGCGGTAATAATTTCATTTCTCATCGACAATCACTTTTTTCATGATCTCAGGGTCGATATACCACCCTGTTTCTGTGGTTTCCTGTTCCTGTCATTCCGTACTTGTTACGGAATCTAGATTCCCGCCTACGCGGGAATGACGGATCCTACCAAATCCCTGATACTTCTCTAGTTCCGTGTTTTTCACGACTTCCATGCCTTCTGGGATATCCGCTCGGATCGGCTCGTCTCGCCAGAGATAGCCCTCTGCCTCGACTTCTTCTTTCGTGAAGCTATCATCGATGAGGTAGGCAAGAGTATCATTGAAATAAAATGGATTCATCGAAGCAGGGAAGAACTCTCCGAGAGTTCCATCCGCTTCCATCGAAGCAAATATTTTTTCTGCGAGGACTTCCCATTCTTCTTTCGAATATTGCTTATTGAGGATACAATAGGATTTATTTTTCAGTCAGATGCAGCCGAGGCAGTGATCACATTTTTCTAGGTATTGCGAGTAGTAACAGTTGGATGTATCTGCCATTTGTAATGAACAATATACATCGTGCGTTCCGGTGCCTCATGCTCACATCACGCCATAATATCGACTTGCGTTGAAGCCTACATCCATACCATCGAGTACATCCTCACACCCATCACCACCATTTCATATTGCCACATTTCTTGAGTTTTTCATACGAGATACCCAGAGGCCATTTTCTATATTTTCACATTTCATAGTGCCTGTTCCAGTAGTATTCGTAGAAGAAAAATTCGTCACCACTCTTTTATGAATATGATCCCACGTTTTCGAAAAACTTTTTTTGTCTTGAAGTATTTGATAACGTTTTTTTGTATATTCTTCTTTTGAGAAAGTTATATTGTTTATAGCGTATTTCTGATTCTCAAGATTGTCGCATCCTATACAGTCCTGACATCCGATAAGGTTCGTTGAAAACCAGATATTTGAACTGTTAGCGATATTCTTACTATAGAATATTTTATAAGATTCAGTGACTCATATAGAATTCCCTATCTCACTTGAGTTCTTGCATGCGAGAAAGGAGTTCATGATACTATGGATATTATCATAACAAAAAGCACTATAGAGAATATCTTCCGCGTGAAATCCTACGATAAAACTCAGGTATACATTTTTCCCTATAAATACTCAGTCCATATACTCACAGTTTTCATTGGTTCCGAATCTGAGCGTATATTGCATAGGTATATTCTCTTGGAGAGCTCTAATATTTGTAAATATGTTGCTCTGAAAATCGTACTCTCTTCCATGCTCGCATGCTTCTTCCCAAAAATTTTCTCCGAGTTTTTTGATCCTATCACTCTCTGGGTAACGACATATTTTTCCATTTCGCTTGTAGAGATTGAGGACGTCCCAGCTTCCGAGCTCTTTCACGAATTCTCGGAAGGGAGTCTTTTTGCGTTTTTCTTGTATCAGTTTTTCGTAGTGAGAGACTTTTGGCATAGCTCTATTTTAGATATTTTATACTAGAAATCAAAACTGAATTTTCGTTGGTCCCACTCGAGCCTCATCTTTATCCGCTCGATCGGGTGAATACGTGGTATCGGCATATGGAATCGTCTGAGCATATCGAGTTCGAGTGGTTGTATCTGGAAGAGTTTTCCTGTTTTCGTGCACTTGATCGCCCAGTGGAGGACATCATCTGGCACACTATCTATACTTTCTGGAAGTCGCTCTCACGGGATGATCTTCGTGATACCTTCCGGAGGGACTTCACTCCGATCAGACCATCTGAAACCGAGCTTGATTGCTTCGGTTTTGTCGAGTGGCATTTGTTCCATAGCGTAGGATTCGTTATATGTGTATGGTGAATACTTCGGCTCGATATACTCTCCCCAGGTTCACTCTGCTATCATAGCTTTGATGATTTGTTTCACAGTAGTTTCCCAGTCTTCTTTCGAGTACTGTTTGTTGAAAATACAGTACGATGCATTTCTCAGACTCGAGCATCCGAATATGTAGGAACATGCATGGCACTTATCACTATAAAAGTTGTATGATGAGCCATCCCAACAGGATACAGACCAGTAGATGTTATCTGCATTGATCCCTATATCGATCGAGTCATACGAGAGTCGCGTATTATCTCACCACATATTGATATCCATAGAGTCCTTCGTATCCATAGAATCTGTGATATGTGCGACATCCTCACAGTTTCAGACATTATAACAGGCAAGAGCATTTCTCGAATCATAGCAAAAATCTCCAGTCGAATCCACTGATCCTGTAATGATAGATTTTTTAAGTCCTGTAACAGAGATAAGATCTTGGATTTTTTTCTCGAAATCTCTTCAAAATGTCGCATCTGTTTTGAGTTTTTCAAGAGCTACTCAGAATTCGTTTTCTGTGCATGGAGTATTCAGGATCTGGTATTTCTGATTCTTGAGACGGACACCACCGAGTACATATTCACATCCATCACACGAAAAAAGATACCGACTATTCCTCGATGATGAAGTATCCCAACTGTAGTGTACATCGTAGCATTTCCAGAGATGCTGTGAGTGCGAGCAATTCTCACACTCTGTGATATAGTTACTATCCAGGATACTATTTGATCGAAAAAGAAACCATCCATAGAGGCATTTTTCATTATTGTTTCCATTGGATACGAGATAACAGTCTTTCGATCTTCCATTTCCATTGATATATTCACTATTCTCGAGGTCGCGATAGGCATTATCCAGGGCAGGAAATGGAACTCTGATTCTCACATCCTGTATCTGTTCTATGATATTTTTTGTCGTATCCCATGCCTGTCCAGAGTCTGTCCCATCCCAAGTATCACCCCACCATCGTGGCTGACTATAGACGATATGTGGCGTGTCGGGAGGGAACATACTGATAAATTTTTCTCCAGTTTCTGTATCCTTTCCTTTAAAAAGTGAAAAATAGTTCTTAAATACGAGTCTTCTTCGTCTTCTCTCTTCAGGACAGAGTGTGGGAAGAGGAAGGGCAAATTTCTCTCCACCGATGATGGGGGAGAGCTTCTCGAGGAGCGCGATTTCCTGATCAGTGATTTCGAATTCTTTTCACGAGATGCGACAGATAGCCTTTTGATTCATAGTCTAATAATTAAGATACCACTTCGTCCGTTCCTGGTATCGCTCTTCTGGATGCTTTCGCGGAACAGGGAGCGAGTGTTTCCTGTAGAACTCAAGCTCCTTCGCCATGATGCGAAATGGTCTGCCTGTCACTTCACACTCGATCGCCCAGTTGAGGATATCGTCAGGGATTTTCGAGATCTCTTCGGGGAGCTGTGCTCATGGGATCGTCTTCGCGACGTGAGGAAATGGTGCCTCGAAGTCCGACCAAGTGAATCCTTGTCGCAGAGCTTCATCTTTCGTGAGCGGGTATTTCGTCATGTTCATCGTCTGGTTATATCCGAAGTGACTGTACTTCGCAGGGAAGAACTCTCCCCACTCACCTGTTTTCACCATGTGTTCGATGATTTTCGGTACGAGCACCTCGTATTCTTCCTTGGTATATTGCTTATTCAGTATGCAGTACGATGCATCACGAAGTCCGACACATCCGAAACAGTTATGGACGTTGCCGATGCAGTGACTACAGTATATGAGGTTACTGATATTTTCCCAGCTCGATATCGAGAAAAGTATGTGGTTAGAGCTGTCACCGATGATGGTACTTTCATATGTCCGCTCCATACGATCTCCCCATATATCAGAATCCATAGCGAGTTTACTGTCTATCATATAGAAAGAGTACCGAATATCCTCACTATTTCTCGCATAGGTCGAGAATGATACGTTCTTACTGTTTTCACAGTTTGTCGAGCCTACAATATTCTCACATCAGATATTTTCGAGGGGTTTTTTACTGTACCCAGCTTTTTCGAGAAATATGGCTACATTTTTTTTCTGTTCTTCCAGAGGAAGTTTCGTGATTTTCCTGAGTTTTTCGTGGTATACCTCGGGGGTATACTGCTCATTCCAGATACAGTATTCTCGATTTTCGAGATCATAGCATCCATAGCAGTTTTTGCAACCATTTGCATGATAGAGAAACATACTCTCACGAGAGTTCTTCACATCATAAGAGAAATGTACTTCATAACAATTTATACCAACAGAGAGTTCATAGCAGGATTCACACTTGATGGGACTAATACAGTCTATACAGTTTTTCGAGTTCCACATATTCGTCGTATAGAGACAGTCTTCACAGTATCCCCCATTAAAACAGAGATAACAGTTCTTGAGTCCCCCACAGTTATCCGAGTAGTCAGAGTTCTCCATGGTGTAGGAGATAGCTTTCCCGGGCATTGGCACCACTTTCTTTAGCTCTCACCACTGTTCGAAAAATGGGCGTGAAGAATCAAAATCTCTCGCGTATTTCCGAGCGTCCCAAGCGTCAGAGTACCAGTAGGCGCTCTCGTAGACAGGACAGGGAGCATCAGGAGAAAAGAGGGAAATGATCTCTTTTCCTGTCGCACCGCATTTTCTCTTATAGATATTTTTTTCATTTCTCCATGCGTATCGCCTCATCTTTCGACACTTCGGACAGTGTGTCGGGAACGGAAGAGATATCTTCACTCCTGCTATACTGGGAGAGAGTTTCTCGAGGAATCCTTCGTCCACATCAGTGATGTCGAATGACGATGCACAATGTGTACAAGTGCGGGTTTCAAGTTTTTTTTCTGACATAGAGAAGAATGATAGATATTTTATATTTAACTCATATTTTCTGTTTTTGCAAAAGAATCTCCCCCTACTCTCCTCGCATGTCGTCGTCTTCTCCTCTCATCGGGGTGAAGTCTCGGTATGGGGAGTCATATTTTTCTATAGAAATCGAGCTCCATACGAGTCATAATAAACGGTCTTCATGACGCTTCGCAGAGAATCGCCCAGTTCAGAACATCATCAGGGATTTTTGATATTTCTCTCGGGAGTTTCTCTGCTCCGATGATCTTCTCGACTTTCGCAAGAGGGTTCTCGTAGTCGTTCCATTCGTATCACTTTTCGAGGGCTTCTTCTCGAGTGAGAGGGAAGTCGAGATTGGCTATAGTTTCATTATAAGCAAAGCAACTCATACTCGTTGGAGGATATTCACCCCATTCTTTATCGGCTATCATTTTTTCTATGATTTCTCATACAAGAGCTTCATACTCTTCTTTGGTATACTGTTTGTTGAGTATGCAATATCGTTTATTTCGAAGTCATACACAACCAAAACAGTCCTGGCAAGATATACAGCTATACGAGTAATACATTTTACTCGTATTTTCCCATACTGCCCAACATCACATGAGATTGCTCGCACTAGTCCCGACACCCATACACTCATAGCAGTTCTCGGCACCAGCTTTCTCAGCGGATCATCCTCACCAAGAGAAACAGTCATGACAATCCCGAGAATAGTTCATCTGCCTGACATACATAGAGTCTTCCATACCCATCAGATTCTTCCCATCGACGATATTGTGAGAAAATTTGATAAAACTTCCCGTACAATTCTCAGATCCGATAATATGTGAGTTTTTTGGAGCAGATTTTTTCATCGCCTCGAACCGAGGAAATAGTCTCTCTATGTCGAGTGTCACCCCGTCTGAGAGAGTATGCTTTTTTATAAATGTTTCATATTCTTCTTTCGTTACTTTCGTATTTGCTATCATGTATGACTGATTCTCGAGACCATAAGAGAGGATACAGTGATCGCATCCACGACAATCATACGAGAAAAATATATCATGACAGTCATCAGACTCCTCGAGATAGATGCACTCGTAACAGTTTGTCACACCGATATTCTCATAACAGTATGACGAGTCAAATAAGAAACTCGAATCCATGATATTATTGGACCTATTCGCCGTCTCCGAGTAGGCACATTTCTCGTCATTGGTAGAGTTAAAAATCAGGTAACAATCCTTTACATTGATCGTTCCTTGGACAAAATCTGAATTCACATTTCCAGTATATGCATTGGATAATGAGGGAACAGGAGTGGTGTGAATAAGCTCATCATACTGATCAAAAAATGGTATGTCTTCTCTGAATTCCTTCCCGTAGTCGAGACATTCGACTTCTTCCCACCACGTTTTCTGGTCAGTTCACTTATATCCCCTATTTGGTGCATAGAGGGAGATGATATCTTTTCCAGTGAGTGCACATTTCGTCTTATAGAGAGCATACATATTTCTCCAGGAAATCCTTCTTCGCAGCCGCTCATCAGGGCAAAGGGTCGGCGGAGGGATCAGGTATTTCTTCCCACCAAAAGACGGAGAGATCTTCTCGAGAAATGTGAGTTCTCGGTCGGTGACTTCGAAGGATGTTCACGAAATGCGACAAGTGCGAGAGAGAGGCATAGTGTATAATTTGGGTTATTTTTTCTGAGTTCTCTTTTTTCTGTCCATATGTCTCACATCTGGATGTCTCTTCGGAATAGGAATGTTATGTTTCCTATAGAATTCTAATTCTTGCTTGATGATCCTAAATGGTTTTCCTGAGACCTCACACTCTATTGCCCAATTGAGGATATCGTTAGGTATTTGAGATATATCTTCTGGCAGTAGAGACGCCTTGATAGTCTTTTCTACTTTCGGGAACGGGGCTTCGTAGTCACTCCAGTTGAATATAGGTCAGTGAAGGAGGGTTTCTTTGCCCATTCCCCCTTGAGAAAGGGGGCTAGGGGGATTTTGCCCAGAAAGACTTCCAGATACCAAATCCCCCTGTCACTCCGTGACATCCCCCTTTCTCAAGGGGGAACTCCCCACCACCTCCTCTTTCGAGAGTGGATAATACTCACTTGCTACTGTTTCATTGTATCCAAAAGGAGAAAGTGTAGCGGGGAAAAACTCTCACCATTCACCCAGAGAAGTCATCTTTTCTATAATCCGAGGAACAATCTTCTCGTATTCCTCCTTAGTGTATTGCTTGTTCAGGATACAGTACGAAGCGTTGCGGAGTCAGATACAGAGAAAGCAATTTGAGGAGGAGAAGCACTCTATCGAGTAGAGACAGTCGTGGGATTCGTTGAGAAAAGAGCATGCTATATTCCCATGATTCATAGCACCAGAGATACACTCATAGAGATGATCTGATCCATTGAGAAAATTGGTATCGAATACATGATCGATATTCTCACCGATCATCACATAACTACAATATTCTCATTTTTTTACATAGGTACTTTTGTGTACTTCCTGAGAATCGATGATAAATGTTCCATCAGAATTTTCTGAATTTATTATTGTGCTTTCGCCTCTTGTATCTTCGACACTTTCGAAAATTTTTCTCATCTCTTCGAGAGTGAGACTCTCTTTATTTTTTTCGTAGGCCTCTTTGGTATATTGCTTATTTCCGATACAGTATTGAGCATTTTCGAGGTTTTTGCATGCGATACAGTCAGTACATCCTATACACCACGAGAGAAAATATGAATGATGGCATTCCTGAGAGTCCGATAAGTACATCGAGTGCTGAGACTTCTCTACACGGATACACTCGTAGAGGTCGTTCCCTCATAGTACCGAGTAGCAGTCCATGGCGTCATGAACGTCAGTCATCCAGTAGCTATAGTAGACATCTTCGAGCCTTCATCACGCGAAGGTGTAGTAGCAGTTTTTCAGAAATCCTACATGGTTGTTGTATTCTGCATTTTCTGTCGCGAAGGAGAGTATGCCGAGGTGAGGGATTTTCTTAAAGAGTTCTCTGTACTGCTCCATAGTACTTCTCTCGAAATCAAACTCTCTCCCATAGCTCATAGGATCCCATGCATCACTCCACCAGTATTCTTGATCATAGATGGTATATGGCTTATCTGGACTATAGATGCTTACTATCTCCTTCCCTGTGGCATCACACTTCCTCTTATAGAGCTTTCTCTCGTTTCGAAATGAGAGTCTTCTCTGTTGTCTGCAATCAGGGCAGAGAGTTGGAGGAGGGATCATATATTTCTTTCCACTAAAAACGGGTGATATTTTCTCATAAAAAGCTATATCTCTATCCGCGATCGCGAATATGGTCGCACATTTCGCACATGTTCGGTTTTCGACGAGAGTTTCGCTTGGTGCGACTTTTGACATATTTTAGAGAAAAAGTGCTCTTGTATTATACGAGAGAACGAGTGTAAATCAAAGAAAAACATAGGGAGGATACTACCCTACAATTTCCCGATTGTAACATTCTTCACAATACACTGTTTCTGTCCTCTCTGGCGCGCACTCCAAGGGTACTTCCATACTTCATTTCATTTCGTAAGGGGCGTATGTCGTGATCATATCTTTCTTACACTTATCACACTTCTTCTCGAAGAGTTTCCGAGGATTCCTCATCTTCATCCTATCCATATGTCTCACATCTGGATGCCTCTTTGGAATAGGAAGAGAATGCTTTCTGTAGAACGCTAACTCCTGTCGAATAATCCGAAACGGTTTTCATGAGATTTCGCACTCTATTGCCCAGTTCAATATATCGTCAGGAATCCCTTCGATCGTATCTGGTAACTTCGATGCAGGTATGACTTTCTCTACATGAGGAAATGGTGCTTCATAGTCACTCCAGTTGAACAACTCCCCCTTGATAAAGGGGGCAGGGGGGATTTTGCTCTGAGCCCCTTCAGATACCAAATCCCCCTGTCACTCCGTGACATCCCCCTTTCTCAAGGGGGAATTCCCCACCACCTCCTCTCGACTGAGAGGATAATACTCCTGTGCTACTGTCTCGTTGTATCCAAATGGAGAGAGAGAAGAAGGGAAAAATTCTCACCATTCCTGATCAGATATCATTTTCTCTATAATCCGAGGAACAAGCTTTTCATACTCTTCTCGAGTGTATTGTTTGTTGAGAATGCAGTAGGATTTATTGCGAAGTCAGACACAGAGAGTACAGTTACTACAAGAAATACATGTGTCTGAGTAGTAGAGATCTGAGCATCACTCCCAACACCAAGAAACAAAAGCGCTATGAAAAGATTTATCAGGCGTCAGTCACTCATATACCAGTCTTGTCAGTCATGTCTGATGAATATCGTAGCAATCTTCACATCCAGTGTTCCCTCTATATGCATATTTACAATTTCTAATATCTGATACTTCGTAGGATAGATGCGTAGAAAAAGAGCGGAATATAATATCTCAAGAACAACTTTCGGAATCTCTTATCATGAGTGAGGGCAATATAAAGCTTTT
Source organism: Candidatus Altimarinota bacterium (assembly GCA_031375155.1). Lineage (GTDB taxonomy): Bacteria > Patescibacteriota > Gracilibacteria > BD1-5 > UBA2023 > JAGOMW01. The sequence goes on along the minus strand of JANMHM010000004.1, from coordinate 8,442 downwards.
TTTTCTTTCAGCAAATTGCTCGTAACTTTTTCAGGTGGAAAGTAAATCAGGAATCATTTTCTTGTAGTCTTCCTCGGAGTAAGGCTTATTATAGATATGGAATTTTTTATTACGCAATCCGTAAGACCCGAAACACTCCTGACATCCTATAAGATCAAAAGACATGTGACAATAAGAAGAATCTTTTGATGCTTGTATATAGCTACAGTTTTGTATATTATCACACTGAATTCAGTAGTATATATTGGATGAATTATTATTTACATTCACACTATCGAATATGTAAGACGTTTCATTATTGCACTGATCAGAATAAGCAGAGTCTTCTATATACCAGCTTGATGTCGTCATGTAGCAGTTTTTCCCATAAGCAAAATCCTGACAATAAGCACAGTTTTCGCTCGTTTTCTCATCATCATTCATCATAGCAATTCTTGGCACCTCCCGCATCAGCTCTCCCATCTGCTCGAATGCTCATCGAGAAAAATCAAAATTTCTTCCATAACTCATCGGATCCCATGCATCACTCCACCAATACTCTTGATGATACACAGTATAGGGTTTATCTGGAGAGTAAATAGAGATGATATCCCTATTTGTCGCATCACACTTTCTCTTATACAGTTTCCTCTCATTGCGAAAGGACAGACGACGCTGCTCGCGACAGTCAGGGCAGAGAGTCGGAGGAGGGATGAGGTATTTCTTCACACCAAAAATGGGTGATACTTTCTCGTAAAAAGCTATATCTGTATCCGTGATCGGGAAAATAACCGTACATTTCTTACAACCTTTTTCTTCGACGAGATGTTCATTTTTTGGTATGGGATACATAGGATTTAATTCATACTTCTTCGCCAAGGCTCCGAAGTACACATACTCTTAATTAATAACTTCCTGATTATAGCATTCTTCACAATACACCCTCTCACTTCTCTCTGGACTATACGTCGTTATCATATTCTTCGTACACTTATCACATTTCCTTTCAAATAACTTTCTTGGATTTCTCATCTTCATCCTATCCATGTGTCTCACATCTGGATGTCTCTTCGGAATGGGGAGATGATGTTTCCTGTAGAACGCTAACTCTTGTCGAATTATCCTGAAGGGCTTCCCAGAGACTTCGCACTCAATCGCCCAGTTCAGGATATCATCTGGAATCTGAGAAATATCTTCTGGCAATAAAGAAGACTTTATGACTTTCTCTACCTTTGGAAGTGGAGACTCATAGTCTGACCAATTGTATCATCCCTTGCGAGCTACTTCGCGAGAAAGAGGAAGGTAGTCGTTTGCTACGGTTTCATTGTATCCGAATGGACTTATACTCGCGGGGAAGAACTCTCCCCATTCCTCATCAGCTTTCATCTTCTCTATGATTTTTGGTACAAGTTTCTCGTATTCTTCTTTCGTGTATTGCTTATTGAGGATACAGTAGGACTTATTTTTTAGCCCACTACATCCGAAGCAATATGTACAAGAAATACAGCTATCACAGTAGATCAGATGCGTAGACTGTTCTAAACATGACATCCCAAAAAGGATATTATGACTTCGATTTGAGTTGAATACCTCATAGCAGAGAGATCACTCTACTCCATAATTATAACAGTCCATAGAGTCGTTCACCTGAAAACCATTGTAGAGATACTTACAGTCTTTCATGCCTCATCAGAAGAAACTATTATATGTCGTGCTCGAGTAGATAATATAGTCTCCACTTATGTTTTCGCAGTTTGTATTGTGATCCTGTTTTTTAGGAATAGTAGCGGAAAATGCTTGGAGTTTTTCCATACGTTCTCTCGCACTGAGTTGCATAAATTCGCTCTTTTTTTGCTTATATTCTTCTTCGGAGTAAGCGATATTCATGAAGTGGTGTTTTTTGTTTTGTATCCCTTCGCAGAGGGTACACTCAGTGCAACCATGACAAAATCGGAGATACTGACAGTCTGTAATACTGTTACAATTATAACACCATGATGAGCCATAGGCTCAGTGCACATGCACGAGCTCGTAGCTATTCTCCGCGTGAGTCGTCCAAAATGTATCTACCACATTACGTACTCCCTCACCAGTAGCTACCGTGTAGTATGCATTTTCGAAGTATGAAGTGCCTCATCCGCCATTGAAAGCGTAATAACAGTCTTTCGAAGCACGGAGATTGTCACAGTAGTCGCAGTTTTCGCAGAGCATCAGCTTGGTTCCCGCTATGGGTATAGTGCGTAGGAGTGCATCGAAGTTCGAGAAAAAACTCTTCGAAAAGTCTATATCTCTCCCATATTCGAGACCATCCCAGGCATCACTCCACCAGTAGTCAGAACTGACTATGGTATATGGACTTTTTTCATGATACATCGAGAATATGGACTTTCCTGTTTTCGCACACGTTCTCTTATAGACTTTTTTCTCGTTATGCCATGATTCACGTCGCTGTTGGCGACAATCAGGACACAGTGTCGGCTTCGGTATCTGGTATTTCTTTCCGCCAAAAATGGGAGATACTTTCTCATAGAACTCCATATCCTTGTCTGTGATCGGGAATACGGTCGCACACCTTGAGCATGTTTGATTCTCTACGAGAGTTTCGCTTGGAGGTATAGGATACATAGAGAAAAAATATTAGTAATTCACATGCCACTTGAGTCGATCGAGATACCTCTGATCAGGATGCCTTCTCGGAATAGGGAGATCGCGTTTCCTATAGAACTCGAGTTCCTGTCGAATAATCCGAAATGGCTTTCCCGAGACTTCACACTCGATTGCCCAGTTCAATATATCATCAGGAATTCCCTCGATCGTGTCTGGGAGCTTCGATGCAGGGATCGTCTTCGAGACGGTGGGGAATGGTGCTTCATACCCTGACCATCCGAATCCCTGTTTCACGGCTTCATCCTTCGTGAGAGGGCGAAGGAGCTGGCAGACAGAGTCGTCGTATCCATGTGGAGAAAGAGAAGCAGGAAAGAACTCTCACCATTCTTTGTCAACCATCATTTTCTCTATGATTTTTGGGACGAGGATTTCCCACTCTTCCTTGGTGTACTCTTTATTGAGTATATAGTACGACTCTCCATTTTTGAGTCCGACACATCCGAAGTAGTGGTGAGTTCCGTTTCGACAGTATGCTGAGTAGTAGAGATCGGAAATTTCATTGAAGCTCGATAGGCAAAAGTAGATACTTTGGGCTGTATTGCCGACCTGGTTCGAGTAATATACTTTTTTAGCAAAGCCCCCAAAGTTCGTATAGTCCATACAGAGTTGAGATCATACGGTACTGATTCTCTGACAGTATCGCATGTCTTCTGACTCTCGGATATGACGACTGTAGGATATATTTTTACTGGCTATGGTATTCACACTCTCTGTAACGTTCTCTGAACCAGTATTGGGAAGAGGTTTCTTGGTATACTGGTTTTTATAGAAGTCTTCGAACTGCTTTTTCTGTATACTGAGGGGAAGTGCGAGTATCTCAGCGAGTCTTTTCTTATAATCTGCTTCACTGTATGGAGTATTATAGATATGATACTGCTTATTCACGAGGTCATAGCATCCATAGCAGTCTTGGCATCCATCACACGAGAGGAGAAATCGGGAGTCACGAGAGTTTTTCACATCGTATGAGTGCTCGATATGATATGAGTTATAGACCTCGATACATTCGTAACAATTCTCAGATCCCATGAGTCCGAGGCAGTCTATAGAGTCTCGAGCTTCTACCAGGTCTACCGAGTAGTGTGCATCACTTGAGTAGCCCGCACTAAATGTCAGATAGCAGTTTTTGGTCCAGGAACATGCTGAGCAATATTCTGCATTTTCCACCCCTGGCCCCACATTTTTCGAAGGAAGCGGTACGACCCGTATGAGATCAGCGAATTGTTCGAAAAAGCCTTTCGAGAAATCGAAATCTCTTCCATATTTTTTCGCATCCCATGCATCACTCTCCCAGTACGGAGTATCGTATATAGTGTGTATTGAAGTCGGTGGGAATAGGCATACGATCTCCTTTCCTGTCGCATCACACTTTCTCTTATAGAGTTTTTTTTCATTTCTCCAGGCGATTCGCTGGTATTTCCGACACTCGGGACACATAGTCGGAAGTGGAAGGGTGACCCTTTCCCCTGCCATCGTCTGGGCAAGTCGCGTGAGGAAGTCGACATCGACGTCTGTGATAGCGAAAGATCACCCGCATTGGCGACACGTGCGAGTCTCGACGAGAGCTTCGTTGGAAGCGAGAGTAGACATAGAGGAGAGTTAAGATATGAGACTTGTAGGAAGCATGAGGAGAAATGGGAGGGATTTCTCATAGTTGAGCTCGTAGTAGTTCACGCCGAGATTGATATTTTGGTAGTACTCGTCTCGATGTTCTTTGTAGAAGTGTTCACTCGAGAGTTTCCAGAAATCTTTTCCGAGCTTCGATGCGACGAACCACTTCTCGAGAAGCCTCGCAGACCGACCGTTCCCATCAGCAAATGGGTGGATATGGACGAAGACGAGGTGGATCAGTGATCCATAGTAGAATGCCTCTTCCGCACCCATCTCTCTCTCAAGAAGTGTCGATATATCATCGAAGAGCTCCTGCATTTTCTCCTCGACATGCTCTGCCTCTATGGCGAGATAGATGAGTCCTACTTTACCGAAGACTCCTACCTTTTCTTTCCTATAGTGTCATCTCAGGGATGCGATAAGAAGTGTCCGAGATCCGAGAGCATGTGTATGGAGAAAGTTTTTTTCTTTGAGATCACTCACTTCGGCATATCTGTATGCTTCGATAAGGTTCTCTATTTCTTCTCGTTCTTTAGGTTTGGTGTGACTTGCTCGAGCGTTTTGGAATGAGTTCAGATCGAGAGAGTTCCCTTCGATATTCGCGGAATAGACAGAGGAAGACTCTATCATATAGGAGAAATCAAGTGTCTTCGATGATGCCATAAAATGTGCAAGGTTCACATCGAAGTCTCGAAGATTTTCTCGGTATTTACTCAGATATTTTTCTGTGAGAATATGCATAAAAATGGGCTAATTGCGCCCTTATTATACCCACAAAACATATGAAATCAAAAGGAAATACTTCTTCGTTACAGCTTCGAAGCACACGTACTTTTAGCTTATCACTTCCCGATTATAACACTCTTCACAATACACCTTCTCACTCCTCTCTGGCGCGCACCCCAAGGGTACTTCTATACTTCATTTTATTTCGTAAGGGGCGTATGTCGTGATCATATCTTTCTCACACTTATCACACTTCCTCTCGAAGAGTTTTCTTGGATTTCTCATCTTCATCCTGTCCATATGTCTCACATCAGGATGCCTTTTCGGAATAGGAAGATTATGTTTTCTATAAAACTCTAATTCTTGTTTAATGATTCTAAAAGGTTTTCAGCTCACCTCGCACTCGATTGCCCAGTTGAGTATATCGTCAGGAATCCCCTCGATCGTATCTGGGAGTTTCGATGCAGGTATGACTTTCGAAACACTAGGAAATGGAGCTTCATCATCACTCCAGTTGAATATGGGTCACTGAAGGAAGGTTTGGATTTTCTGTCATTCCGGATTTATTCCGGAATCTAGTACTTCTTGTTTCTGGATTCCTGCCTTCGCAGGAATGACAGAGTCACGAGACAGTGGATAATACTCCTGTGCTACTGTCTCATTGTATCCAAAAGGAGAAAGAGACGAAGGAAAGAATTCTCACCACTCGCCAAGAGAAATCATCTTTTCTATAATCCGAGGAACAAGAGATTCATATTCTTCTTTTGTATATTGTTTATTGAGGATGCAGTAGGAAGCATTTTTGAGTCATATACAAAGAAAGAGGTTCTCTGAAAAAGAACAATGGTCAGAGTAGTAGAGATCCGTCCCCCATGTTCCGAATCCAAAGCATACTTTATACATCTTCATAGCAGTATTCACTTCATAGCAGTACTCAGCTCATGCTCATACACTCGAGACGTCGTAGCATTGTTTCAGGTTCTCAGAGTTGGTACAACTTGATATCTTCTGCTTCGTGTATGCTATAGCAGCCGGTCGCATTTTTCACATTCATCAGTCCAGATCCATACGAATTCTCGAAAGACATAGAAAGGTGATAGGGGAAGATTTTCTCATTCTTATGACTGTAGTTCCATGCGTCGATTTTCTTCTGTCGATCTTCAGGAGTACTCGCATAAAAATCTTTCACTTTCTTTTCGTATTCTTCAGGCGTACATTGCCTGTTCTCGAAGATATAAGATTTATTGTATATGGTGTGTGAGAGGAAACAATGGTGGGCACCCTCGAGGTCGACTACATAGCGAGACTCGCTCGAGTGACCGCATCACCAAGCGTAGTGGATATCATGACAGTGGGTAGAGTCCAGCATGTTAGAACAGTGTTCGGAGTTTCTTAGTTCACTGAAATCGACACAGTCTTTATTGAGATCTGCATTGTTCCCATAGAAACAGTCTTCACAGTTCGATGCATCGAAACAGAGGTATGCGGACTTCAGATTACTCGAATAGTTCACATACTCGGAGTTCTCGATATTGGCATTCAGGAGTGATGGTCGTGGTACGTCTTTCATCAGCTCTCCCATTTGCTCGAATGCTCAGCGAGAGAAATCGAACTCTCTTCCATACTCGAGAGGATCCCACGCATCACCCCACCAGTATTTTTGATCATATATTGTATATGGCTTGTCGGGAGAATATATAGAAATGATATCTTGATTTGTCGCATCACACTTTCTCTTATACAGTTTCCTCTCATTGCGAAATGACAGACGACGTTGCTGACGACAATCAGGACAAAGAGTTGGAGGAGGGATGATGTATTTCTTTCCACTGAAACTCGGAGAAATCTTCTCATAGAACTCCATATCTTTGTCGGTGATAGGAAATTCTCCATGACAAAATCTACATGTACGAGTCTCGATGAGGTGTTCGGAGGGGAGTATAGGATACATAAATTCCCTCACATTATGAGGGAATTCTTCTTTTTTGCAAAAATTTAGAGTATCGGCGCCCGAATTTTTTAAGTACACTTTACCTGAAAAATATAGAGTCAAGCACTTTTCTTATACTTCCCCCCCGATCATATATCACGAGGACCAATATAGCTTTTGTATTCATCGAGACCTTCATGAGAAATCTCTCCTTTTCAATCTTTGTAGTCAAAGACTCCAACAAGTTCTGTATGAGGATGGTTAATGTATGCTTCAAAATCCTGATTCCATCATGCTCATTCGGCAACTATAAATCATCAATCTTTTATATGTTCAATAAGCTTTTTATGAGTTCTTTCCCCCCATGCGTTTGCGATAAATGCAAAATCAAATCATATATCTGTAAAATCTTCTAAATCCATACACTTTACTACTACACCTTTTACTTGGTTTCGTATTTCTGTAGCATAACGAGTATCGGGATCCACAAATACAATCTCGGATTCTGTGAATACCCGAGTAAGAGAAATATCTCATCCTGATGCTGGATATAGTATTCGTTGAGGTTTTCAATATATTCTGAGAAATTCCCCAAAACAAGATATGAGCCTTTCGACATATTCAAGTTGAGTCGATTCTGTATTATCATCAGTTCATACTGGAAGATCTCCATAAGGGTTCGCCTCAACCCCTACATTATTTGTTATAAATGTTCACGGTTCATGATTATCAGCATGACTCATAGTTGATATTTTATAGTATCGGCGCTCCGAATTCTTCCAGTTTCGATATGACTTCTTGTTTCTCGATCACGGCTTTCTGTACTTCTTTCAGAGAGCGAGCATACTTCGCGCGCGAGGCATCGTAGAGGGACTTCACATAGGCAGGGTCTATCGCCACATCTGCTACATAGCGTGTGCGGATCGAGAGGGGATCGCGGACTTGCCCTTTCACGAGCATCTTGGTATAGGCTTCTCGCACGCCGAGATTCGCGAGGTCATAGGCGGTGACGTACGGATCGAAGTGTGATGCCATAATTTTGGCATCGTCTGCCGAGATTCGGAATGATACGAGTGTCCCTACATTTCCGAAGAGTGCATGTCTGAGGTATTCGGGAAGTTGGTTCAGGAACTGGTGTGCTACGGTGAGTCCGAGACCGTATTTACGAGCTTCCGAGAGGATCTCAGCGAACGTCTCTGTCGCGAAGTTCTGGAACTCGTCGATATAGAGGAAAAATGGTACACGAGAGTTCTTATCCGTCCCTGTCCGACCCATCGCGGTCTGGTAGATCTTGGTCACGAGCATCGCTCCGAGAAATCCCATGATCTCTTCCTGCAGTCGACCTTTCGGCAGCTTGATGAGGAGGATCTTCTTCTCGTCCATCGCTTGTCTGAGGTTGAGCTTATTCTCACTCGAGACGAAGATATTTTTCACCATGTCGATCGAGAGGAGTTGCCCGACTTTATTGAGTATCGGCATGATCGCCTCACTATTGAACTGTTGTGACCATCAGGCGAACTCATTGGTCC
>JANMHM010000034.1:0-27716 GCA_031375155.1 Candidatus Altimarinota bacterium | reverse complement strand
GCAGGAGCAGGAGCAGGAGCAGGAGCAGTACCCCTGATTTTAGCAAGCGCCGAGTTAGCTTCCCTGAACAGAGTATCTCGTTCTATAGTCACTATAGTTCCCTCCGATACCGGTTTTCCTGCTTTTATACCCTCTTTTTGGATAGTGAATGTACCGTCTTTGGCCACTCATTTAATATGCCATACTCCATCTTCACGAAGGATTCGTGGGGTTGCTCATTTTCCTATTGCTTTTTGTATGTCGTTTCCACGAGATTCAAAGTTCGTTATTTTTTTGAAATTTGCGAGATTGTGTACTTCTGTTGTATTTTTTGGTGTTTCTGAAGATTTGACTCACTTATTTGCGAATTTAGAACGGAATAATGCTGTCATGATGACTGCTTGTGCATACTCTTCTGGAGTCGGATGGAAGTCTCCATCGAAGAGCGCCTCGACTCACTGACTTGTCAAGACGACGGCAGTAGATATTCCAGCTACTTTCAGTGCCTCAGCTGAGAATCGTGCCATTAGGCTCTTATCAGCGAGTGCTTCTTTCGAGATTTTACCACCAGGAAAGAGTCCGAGGCCACGGATCACTGATACCATAGCCACACTCTTTACGATTTCTTTTTCATCATTCCATCATTTTGTGATATTTTTCCAGTCTTCCTGTTCGTGGATGAGGTTATTCGTGAGATTGAATCCCTGATAAAAACCTATTCCCTCTCCTGCTACACTTCCAGCTCATCGAAGAGCACTAGATGTTCTCGAGCTTCACTGTGCTACACTCATCCCACGAGCGACCCGACTACCGACTGCGATAGCTCATCTGGCTGCAGCGAGACCTACACCCATAGGAACGAGTGATATTGCCATCGTCACACCGATATCGACCCATTTATTGACTCACATATCGAACTTCGCTTGCTTATAGGCTTCGACTGCAGGTCATGAGAGTGATGAAATTTTTGAGTCGACCAGAACTTCTGCGAGTATGAGAGCTGCTGCATTTGCTTTTGCTCAGGTGATTCGAGGAGTCAGATCACCTTTTGCCCCTTGAGTCGTAAGAGCACTCTTTATTTCTCAGTCTCGATCATTTATCCCCCTCATAGTGTCACGGAGATTCCGAGCTACGTTGTAGGCTTGAGTATCATTGAGTTCAAGATCATTTTTGAGTATTTCTATCCATCCTTTCGAATCACTACCTACAAGCTTGGTAAGCCATGAAGCATCGTTAAGTTTTGCATTTCCATTTTTGAGATCCTTCATTTTCATGATATCCATCATAGCGGTCGACTTCACCGCTTCAGTCGTATTAGAGTCTAGTTTTGATGAGAGTATCTGTAGTATCTGTGCCTTTTTTGTAGCGAAATCCCCACCCCCATTTATAACCTTAATAGCATTTCGGAGATTCACTATGTTGATCGGGGGAGTTATTCATACCATCTCGTTTTTTCCTGATATCAGGATACTCATGTTTGAGATGTCTGGAGATTTTCCACCCATAAACTCTTTTTGTACTCCCTGTATTGCTTTTGTGACCTCGTCGATTGCTTTTTGATACTGATCTTTATGAGTCTTTCGGAAAGATCCACCGATGAGACTATCCATCTCTTTGGATGCTGTTTGTACCCAAATATCTGCTATAGTTGAGAGAAGGATGAGATTATTATACTCTTCTTTTTTTGCTTCGGTGAGCTTACTGACATCTTTACCTGCGAGCTCACTATATGAGAGTCGCTGTACGATCTTTCCTGATTTATCCTTTGCATTGAGGACGATAGATCCATTCGGATCGCGAGCAAAGGTGACATCACTATTACCGATTGATTCACCTGGCACTCGAACCACATCATGAGGGTCAAGACGTGTACCTGGGTTGATACGATTTCCTCAGCCCCTTACACTCTGTGGTCATACTGGTACAGCGTAGTCTACTCCTGCTATCTTCGCAAGTGCAGAGAGACTCTGAGGACCGAAGAGACCATCTGTAGTAACCTTTATTTCTCACTGAAGATCTTTCGCATTTTGCCCAGTAGGATTTTTCATGTATTCATCGAGCTCTACATATATATCTTGTTTTGTAGTATCTTTTTCGAGTATTTTGAGAATTTGGTCGAATGCAGCTTGATTTTTCTGGAGAAATTCTCTATTGTATTTCATAAATCTATCCTCAGTCTCACTTGTTTCTCTAGGAGCTGGGGAAGAGCTTGGCTGAGGTACTGCCGTAGGTCATACTGGTGCTGAGCTATCGGGAGTAACAGGAGCAACTCTAGCCCCAGAAACTGGAGTGTCCACATGGGTGATGTCTAGCTTTCAGCGAGTGACGCTATTCCCAGGTACAAATGCCTTTATCTTATATCCAGGCTGTTCTATCGTATATCATCAGAATGCGATTGGTGTAAGAGTCAATCTGTGTGTCACAGAGGCGCTTTCAGCAAGTTCGACTATGTACGATATCTGTCCGCCTGTTGGTCAGGTCACACTCTTCAGGGTGATAGTCTTACCATTGAGTGTGTAGTCGAGACGGTTCAGGGATTCTATATGAGAATCTCGGATGGTGTCTCGTACTTCAGTTACAGCTCATTGCGTTGCTCCTGTTATATTTCCTCTTCATTTTTTCACCATCTCTGCGATACGATCCATTTCATCCTCGACGTCTTGTCCCAAAAAAATATTCTGATTTTTGTATCCAGCAGACTGATGCATCGAGCGTAGTTCCCCGAATATGGTACCGCGAGATCGTAGGCCATCAGTGTGAGACCCTGATGAGTTCGTCGAAGCTTTCCACTCATCGTAGAGTGCGAGAAATGCTTTCGCATCGATTTTACTGACCCATTGTGGATCTTCCTTTACAAAAGGATTGAGAGCGTCAAAAGTAGCCATAATAGTAAGTATTAAGAATATAATACTACTCTAGCATATTTTCCCACTTCTTGTCAAAAATATTATATTGACAAATGTTGTATTTAAAAAAATCTCCACTTTTTTGTGAAAATTACCTGTTTTTATATAATACTTGAGACTTTATTATGCAGTAAATCACGCTTTATAGTTACTTGTACCTAAGAGCGGTCGATCATCTCAAAAAGACTTTCTCTTATAAGCGATGGGATGAGGCATTGCAATAATAATATTCGACTCAAACACACTACTAGTTCCATATACTGGTGCGTACCTATATTTCTCTAGGAGTTCTCTTGGAATCATGAGATCTACTCTCTCTGGCTCAAGAGGATTTGCGTGTTGTGTATCAGTCACCATTCATTCAGGAAGATTCAGTGCTCAGTATTCTCTCGTGAATACCATGCTGTATGATCCTCACACTGGAGATCCAATCTTTCACTTAAAAGAGAGACTGGTAACTGGATCAAGGGTCAGAAAGAATGCTTTCAAACTCATATAGTCTGCTAAGGGAATCTGGAGTTCCTGTGCGAGGATCCTATCGAGTTCATTTTGTGAAACAGCATGAGGGCCCTTTCCATGTATAGTATCTAAGAGGCATAGTTTCTCTCCCAATACCTCCACAGCCATGCCTCACCAGAATGACTTATAGTGCCCTACAATATCGTATCATAGTCCTGTAAATACTCACCGCCTCGCTTCGGGAAGGATGATTGACTCTTGTTCTTCATCTGAGAAGTTCGAAAGTAGACGGTAGGATTCTCGTGAGATTTTATTTACTACAGAGTGCGCGAGTCACTTTGGTCACTGCCATATTGTAGAGAGTGGTAAGAGTGTCTTGTCGAGAATTCATGATCTACTGTACTGAGAAAGCACAGATATTGCTCTCTTTTTTTCGTCTTCTGGAAGAAGCATGGATGTAAAATCTAGGGGCATACTTTTTTAGTGAGAAGCGCAGTAACATAGCCTTTTCTATCTATACACTTTTCCGAGAGATTCTGCTTGCTTGTGTTTTGTATTATGAGAGTGATTTTTTTACGTCTTCCAGTTTTTTTCGAGTTTCCGCAGATGCTCCGAGTGTTCACATAGCAAGAATAGTTCATATGACTGCCATGAGTGCCGCTTTCGATAAGAGTGCTATCCTTCAGATATACATGAATCCCACAACTCATGCTACTACAATGGCTGCTACCGCTGGGTCTTTCATAGCACCACCAAGTTGACCAAAAGTGTTTCACAAATGATCTGTTATCATGTTTCTCATACCTCATGTGATCGTCGAGAACGCCATCCGTACATCTTCAGGAAGTTTTGTATTGATTCAGGCAGAATCCTTGAGAAGCTCTTGTATAAGAGCAGTTTTGTATTCACCAGCAACAGTGGGTGATCTTCAGTTGTCTGAAAGAGTTTTTACGAGCACTCTGTAGATATTAAATTTAGAAAATCATGAAAGATTATCGAAACTTGTTTCTCCTTCTGTCATGAGAAAAAGTGTAAATACTTCTTTCGAGGTGAGTGGTTTTTCCCGAAAACTTGTATTTATAGAAGTCAGTCCCAGATTCACACGAGGATCACTCATGATCGTAGTGGGAAGGTTTTCTGCATATATACGTAGCTCTTTTATGAACTCTTGCTCCTTTTCTGTATATCACCTTTGTTGCATGATCTCAGCAGTGAGTGGTCACTTATCTATAAATATATCACTGAGTACTTTAGGAGTGATTTTTTCCTTGTATCACTTTCTTTTTTCTCGAAGAGCATCTAGTTTAGCTGATAATTCTCATTTTTCTTCGTTGTTGTCAAAAGAGAAGAAATCTCTACTTTCATCAAACATTTTTTGGAGCTCTGTGGGATCTTTTATCTTGGCTAGAGATTGTATGCTTCACATATCAGTAGATATGATTTTCAGCAGTTCTCCGAGTGGCTGATCTTTCCAGTTCGTACCTGGTTTTTTTGAGTGGAATAATCAGAGAAATCTCTCATCCGCAACAATGAGATGTAGAGCAAGATACATAGTAAGAGGACTCATTCCATCGATGGGCTTGATGCCCAGATCTTTTTCTATACCATTCGGATTTTTTATAGAGTATTTATCATGGATACTTTTTAACTCACTGTATTTACGAGAAGTAATTTCCTCGTAAGTAAATACTTGTTGAATATTGTTTTTATTCTCCCCATATGAAGGCTCACTTCGTACGACAGGAGAAAAAAGTTGTAGTCAGGCTATTGTCACCTTTATGCGTCCATTGCTTATAGCTTTCTGTTTTTTCTCTTGTTCTTGCTGAGCTTTCTCATCTGTACCGACTTCTGCGGGCCCTGATGTCTCTCCCATAGCTGCTCATCCGAACATCTTATATAGCGCCTTCCAGAGAAAACCTAAGAAAGCAGTATTCTCATCCATAGCTTCCTTGAGCCAGTTTTTGACACTTGCCTTCCATGGAAGTTGTATCCCTGATTCTGCTATTTTCGCATCGACAAGAGCAATCGCTCCGGCAGCCATACCGGTAACTGCTGCAACTGGTATTGCCTTTTTCAGCGTATCTGATATTTTATCTCATACTGCTTTCCCGAGGGCTCATTCGAGAGTTGTATCTGCTTCTTTTTTCTCTTGTGATCGGAGAAATGCTTCTGCAGTATTTCTCTTCTCATCGGCATTCTTCGAGCTGCTGAGTTCTTCACGAAGGCTCGTAAGTGCTCCTTCAGTAGTATCAAGTACTTGATCTTTTTTCCATTCGAGAGTGATATCTCTTCAGGAAAGTCCTACCTTTTCTCGAAAAGCATGCTCGGAGTCGATACGGACTGGAGTTTCTGGGGTGGTTTTTGGAGACATAAGAAGTATTTATTGATGGATTTTATTTACAGGCAGTGTTTGATTATTCAGTAGGGTTTTTCAGGTTTCTAGTATCCCTCCTTTCACACTGACAGTACTCATACTGGCATCGTAGAGTCAGACTCCGAGATTCTTCGCTTCGTTGAGGAGGAGGAGTTTTCCTGTCACCTGAGCTGTACGCTCTGCAACGGCAACTTTTCTTGTGACCTCGAGTATCTTTTCTCACTTTGCGGCAGCCTTCAGTGCCTGTCCTGCTATAGGTATGAGTCCGAGGACTCAAAATCCCATTCGCTTTAGCGCATCTGTCTTAGACACTTCACGAGCCTTATCTTCGAAACTCACGAGCTCACTTCACTTAACGAACTGCATGAGTCATACGGAGAGATCATATACTCATCACGCTACTGGGATAAATCCTATTCCCATATCAGTAGCATCGAGAGCGCCCTGCTTCCAGCCTGATTTTGCCGTCGTGACACCTATTTGCCCGAGTCATGCGAGAGTCATAGCACCATATATTCCTCGCATAGCACCTGATCATACCTTCGTTGCTTCGAGAGATTCGATCTTTGATACTCAGGTATTGAGTCCTCAGAGAAATCATCAAAGAGGAGTTTTCTTGATCGATTCCATATCTAGTTTATTCAGTACATCACTTGCAGCCCCGTAGGTCGTTCGTGCTTCCTTATTGAGTTTTTCGATATCAGCATTGATCTTCCCTATATCCGCTTCGAGTTGTTTTTTGAGTTGTTCTACATCTCACGTCGGAGCCTTCGCATCATATTCCGCTATTATTCTTGCTGCTTCTACTTGATGGGCTTTGATCTTATCTGCTATAGCATTCATCTGAAGCCTAACTCATTCTTTTGAGATGAGAGCTACCTTACCATCTATGAGTTCTGTAAGTTGTTTCATTCATTCCCTTTTTTGTGCTTCATTTCACTTGAGGAGTGTCTCGATATCTACTGCTCGAAGATCTTTCTGAGCGAGGAGATCATTGAGATGGTCACTCGCTACTTTTTTCTCAGCTGCACTCGCAGTCGGAGATACCACTTTGTCGAGAGCGTCGAGGATTGGTGTAGACTTTGCATGAGCATCTCGAAGAGCTTGTTCTCGTTTTGTGATGGCTGCATCTGACTTACTGATACTTTGTTCTGTACGTTTGAGTTTTTGTGCTGCTGTATTTCTTGTTTCAGTGAGGGGCTTGAGTCTATCTAGAAGTGCTATCTGAGTATCGATGTGAGCCATACGATCTGTCCGAGTAGTATACCAGTCGAAGGCAAACTTATTTTGCTCTGATTGTGTGACCAGACTCTTCTTTTCTCACTCTAATTTAGTAAGCTCTTGCTCTTTTGAATAGAGGTCTCATCTTTTAGTAGATAATGCGGTCTTTTTAGCAGCAACATCACTCTCTGCTGTAGTAATATTTCCATTCAAAGTACCAATTTCTGTTTGCAGTGCATTAATCTGTGCATTTATTCCAGGTTTAGCCGTTTTTGTAGCACTTGCAAGTGATATTTGCAAGGTTGTGAGTTGTGAGTTTTTTGTAGCAAGATCAGTTTGGAGTGTTTTTGCTCTCAAGTCCGCCTTATCTAGGTCAGATTGTGCACTCTCAATCTGACCACCGGGCTTGTTATATCATTCAATTTCCGACTTTTTGGATACAATCTCATTCTGCTTTTTTTCAAGCTCAGATCATACTCAATATGTATCAGGCTTTATTTCATAACCGACACGATTTCTATCGGCGGTGATATCTGCTATAGCTCGACCAGCGATAGCATATTTGAGAGATTGTGACTCACTACGAAGTGCTCAGGTATGATCTGCGAGTTTCAGCTTCTCTGCTTCGAGACGAGCTTTCTCAGTATCGATATCTTTCGTGGTTATCGTGTCAGCATAAAATCTCTCTTCTATTCCTGAGTGAGGGTTCGTATTTTTGAGATTTGTGACTGCATCCTGAGCATTTTTATGACTTGTTTCGCGAGCCGACTTTTGTCCTATACGATCTGTCTTTATTCTATTTCTGAGATCGAGCCTTTCTTGTGCTTGTGTCGTTTTAGCATTTTCCCCATCTCTGATGAGATCTCTCTCAGCTACAGCTGCTCTAGTCCAGTCCGGAGAGAGTCTCATACCGAGCTTTTCAGTGAGAGTATCGAACTTCGCAAGTCACTCTTTCGTATTTCCAGCAGTGAAATCTGCCCTCATAGTCTCGAGGATAGTTTTTGCTTCCGCTGTCTTCGCATGGTCATTTTGGCTGATCCACGATTTGAGCTCGCTATCCATCTGTTTTACGAGATCAAGCATGAATCCTTTATATGCAGCATCTCGGTCGAATTTCTTCTGAAAAGCCGTATTCGCACTTGCACGTATGCTCTCGCCCCATTTTCCCGGTATGACATAAAATCCTTGAAGGATCTTATGCGGTCACCATGGTTTTTCTCCGAATATCGGTGCATAGTCTTTCGGAAAGTATCCGAGCTGTACGAGTCGCATGACATTGAATGCTGTAGTAGGGGCAAGTGGAAGATCTTCTATGTCTTCCTTTGGTTTCTTGGGAGCTTCTGGAGGTTTCGCTTTGTCTGCATCCTTTTTCTCATCTCCCACAGGAGTATCTCAAGTGCCACTTGCTCATGTTGCTGGTTTCACTTCGGCTTTCAGGCTCGCGAGGAGTCATGCAGATGCTTGCTTCGCCTGAAGCTCTGCGATGAGTGTATCGAGACTCTTTCCACACGATGAGAGGATCTGATCTCGAGTCACGCTCGAGCGTTCGAAACGACATCCGAGGTCGACGAGTTTTTCCTGATCTTCATGAGAAAGTGCGATTTTTTCTGACATATATTTTGAGGTTATAGGGATTATTTATTTTTTAATGCAATGGATTTGGGCTCCATTTTGTTTCATCGCGCACTCTACCTTTCGAGTATATCCACCAGTCGTTTCGACTAGAGTTTGTTGCATAGGATTCATGGCACTCGCATTGAGCTCTACATCTATTGAGAAGCTCTGATCGAGAAGGTCTCCATTTTTATCGAACCGAAAAATGAACGGGCTTACAGTTTTCAGCGGACTTACCGTAAAGATAGAAAATTTCGGATCAAGAGTTCTCATAGCCGTAAAGAGTCATGGCATATCAATAACTGATTGTGATAGCGTATATGATCCATCAGACTGTTTTTGAATTTCCTTTGTGAGAAATTTATCTAACCGTACTTTATCACTCATTATTTCATACTTCTTTATTTTTTCTATCACTTGTGCTTCCGTGAGAGCCTCAGAACTTTTCGATGCTTCGACAGATCATTGGTTATAGATCTTTGATATCGCACCTGAGAGAGTATCAGCTGGTTGGATATTGTATTTCTTTTCGACCTGATCGATACTATATTTCGTCTGAGCAGTGGTATTTTTCGGGTCTTGCAAAGTAGCATTTGGGACATCTTCACCAGTGATATAGATACGGGCGATTCGCTTGAGTATAAGGGGATCTATACTATTTGGTAGCTTGATAGACGGATCGAGTTTTCCTGTTCATGAGAAGATCGAATATGGTGGATTGTTTCTCGATGTGAGTGTCGCAAGGGGTGTATCTTTCAGGGTCTTCGTGAGAAATTCGAGGTATTCTGTAGGAGTCGCTGGGTAGTTCGCATCTTTCTCGAGGAGTTCTTTTTTCACTGGAGAATTCATGATCTTATCTACTCCAGACTTCTCCGATGGAGTGAGATTCTCTGGTACGGTGATTTCTGTCGGTTTCTTGGTTTCTGTGAGTGGAGCTGGTTTCGCACTATCTCATCATGATGAGGCTCATGCGGTAATTCATCTTGCTTTGTTTGCTGCATCCTCGGCTGCTTGTTTTGTTTTGTCGATGAGACCATATTTCTGTGCCATATCGTAGGCAGACTTTCCTCAGAGACCGATGAGAGCTCACATCCACCCTGAGTGTTTCCCGAGAGGACCGAGATCCCATTCTTTATTGAGAAGTTTCCAGCCTCAGATGATGAGGACAAGAGCAACAGCAATCCCGCCTAGAGCTCATCCTTCGCGAGAAGCCGCATTAATTGCATCACTAGCGCCACTTATTAATCCGCCCACATTACTTCCTACTTCACCGAAGAATTCTCCCGCTTTTCCTCCCACTTTTCCTCCTATTCCATCCTTCGTATTTCATGGTGAAATCTGGTTTCATGATCATACTGGAGGGGTGACGGGTGGAGTCACTGGAGGTACTATGAGAGAAGTACCTGCGAGAGCATTTTTTATGAGGTCAGGATTTTCTCTCACGAGTTTTTCCGCGAGTCATAGATTTTTGTAGTCGGCGATCACCTGTGGGAAGTTCATATTTCTCATGGATCCAAGAGACTTTTCGAGGGCAACATCGGCGAGATTCAATGGATTCCTCGGAGATTTCTTAGCATACGCTTGATAGTCATCTACACTCGCTTTCGGATCTATTTTTCCATCTTGAGTTTTATTGAGTGGTACATATTCTGTGAATGTCGGACTCGAGTAGAGGAGTCAGAGCTTGATTGTGTCGAGAGAGAGTACATTGGTCCTTATGAGAGTCTGGAGTTTCTCTTGCATCTTCTTTGCAGAGTCACTTCCGAGAGGTTCGACGATGATAGTATCGACTCACTCTATACGCACATGAAGTCCGTTCTGACGGAACATATCGAGCAACACGAATGCACCATAAGCTCATCTGATCGTATTTTTACTTATAACACTTGGAAGGCTATTGATAACTCCTTCAGTCCATCTGATACCATTTTCAATTCCTTCAGGAGAAAAGTCTTTCATCACTTCTCGGAATTTTGTTTTCTCTATGGTTATTTGTTCCTGGGTAAGAATATTTCCTGAAACTGGAATTCCTTTATCCTCTACTGGCGCTGGTGGCTGTGTCCCGATAGTACTTACTGATATATCTTTTTTGAGTTTCTCGAGCCTTTCCTTTGCTGTATTATCCGTGATTCTATTATTTAGATAAGAGAACTCGAGTATCCAGGACTTGAGCAGTTCGCGTTCATCTGGAGTAGTCGTAGAGTCCTTCAGTGCTCTTTCTACTTCCTGAAAGGTCGCAGGTACGCCCCATACACTTTTATCTGTTGGGTTTTTTTGTTGTTCTTTAAAGTATTTTATATCACTTTCTATAGTTTCTTTGGTGCGAGAATCGAGCATATCGATATGTTTAAAAAAGTAGTATTACCCCTCCACCCTACCACAATATTTCTCTTTTCGCAAATATTGGAGACGGTTTTCGAGGATTTCTGACATGATTATAGGAAAATATGAGAAATAATCAAATTATTCCTCATAAAAATAATGAGTCAAGATAAAAAAATATATTGCACAGTTTCATATTTCGAATATAATCTCTATCTATTTTTCGATACAACTATGCCAGCTAAAAAAACCTATACCACAGAAGAAGCGAGGGCTCGGCTTATTGCCTTTGGTAATACACAAGAAGCACTCCTCAGAGCAAAATTGCTCGCTAAAAATTCTCATAAAGCAAAAGAATATGCGAGTATATAGTATCGTGTATGATGATGCCGCTCTTGTTTCTCTTGAGAGGTTTATCGAGTATCTTCAACTAAAAATGAAGAGAGATTTTCCAATACAGGCATACATGAAATCGATGAGATCATAGAAAACTATCGTATACTTCATAGTGAGCTTCGAGAAAATATTCTAGGAGAATTCGAACGCCTCGGAAAGCTCTCTATCATCGGTACGATCTACAGCGAAGAGGGAAGTCAGAGAAAAACTCGACTCATATTTCCGATCAGGAGCTACTCTATCACGGTGTGGTGTCTCGCTGATACTGATACATCTACATTGACAGTAGAGTCTATATCTATCCATTCCTAGAGACTAGAGGAGAAAAATACATTGACAAAAATTTAAAATATAAATGAAATACATATTTTCATTTGCTTTTTTCCTTTTCTCTGTATACTCCGACCGAATTTTATTTTTCTTCCCTTTTTTTCATGAAATACCGTAATATTGCCATCATCGCCCACGTCGACCACGGAAAGACGACTCTCGTCGATGCACTCCTGCGCCAGTCAGGTACATTCGCGGCTCACGAGCAAGTGGATATCTGTGTCATGGACTCCAACGACCAGGAAAAAGAGCGAGGGATCACGATCTATGCGAAGAATACTGCCGTCATGTACAAGGACGTGAAGATCAACATCGTAGATACTCCAGGACATGCGGACTTCGGATCTGAGGTCGAGCGAGTGCTGCGTATGGTGGACTCTGTGTGTCTCGTCGTCGATGCCTATGAGGGTCCTATGCCACAGACGAAATTCGTCCTCAAGAAGGCTCTCGAACTCGGACTCAAGCCGATCGTCGTCATCAACAAGATCGACAAGCCTACAGCTCAGCCAGAAGCTGTCGTGGATATGCTCTTCGACCTCTTCATCCAGCTCGGTGCGACCGATGAGCAGCTCGATATCACGGACGGACGCATCGTCTATGCGATCGCTCGTGAGGGTATCGCGATCAAAAATATGACCGATGAACGAGTCAACATCCACCCACTGTTTGATACGATTCTCGAACAAGTCGCTGAGTCTGCAAATGATGTCGAAAAACCATTCAAAATGCAGATCGCGAACCTTGCCTACGACAACTATGTCGGACGTATGGGTGTCGGACGTGTCTATGAATGAAAGGCAAAAGTCGGACAAGCGGTCACGATCGTCGGAAACGATGGAGCTCGCCGAAGTGGAAAAATATCGAAGATCTATACTTCTCTCGGACTCAAGAAGATCGAAGTAGAAGAAGGTGAGGCAGGAGATATCATCACGATCGCCGGTATCCCAGATATCTATGTGGGAGAAACGGTCTCGACTAATGCTGATGTCGTGGCTATGCCAGCGATCACTGTGGATGCTCCGACGCTCAAGATGGAATTCATGGTAAATGACTCTCCATTCGCTGGTAAAGAAGGGAAGTTCGTCACGTCTCGTCAGATCCGTGAACGTCTCGAGAAAGAAATGGAAATGAATGTGGGTCTCGCGATTGATTTCGAAAACTCTGATGGAAATAGCTACAATGTCTCTGGTCGTGGAGAGCTCCACCTTTCAGTACTTGTGGAAACTATGCGTCGTGAAGGATTCGAGCTCCAGGTAGGATGTCCTCAGGTCATCTTCCATGAAGTCGCTGGAAAGAAGCAAGAGCCGATCGAGAATGTCGTGATGTGGGTACCAGAAGACCGCTCAGGGACAATCTTCGAGATGCTCGGAAAGCGCAAAGGAATCTGTAAAAATATGAATACAGTGGGTGGTATCGTGAATATGGAATTCGAAGTGCCAACTCGTGGACTTCTCGGATTCCGTTCACGATTCGTCATCGAGACAAAGGGTGAGGGTATCATCTACTCGTCATTCTCTCACTACGATGAGTTCCGTGGACCGATCGAGAAACGTGATGTCGGCTCTATGATCTCTGGTACTCCAGGACTCTCTATGGCATACTCTCTTTGGAAGCTCGAAGAGCGTGGACCGATCCTGATCGATCCTGCGACTGAGCTCTACGAAGGGATGATCATCGGTGAGCATCTGAAATGAGGAGACCTCGTCGTCAATGCGACGAAGAACAAACAGCTCACCAATATGCGAGCCTCTGGAACAGACGAAGCAATCCGTCTGACGCCGATCCGCAAGATGACACTCGAAGACTGTCTCGACTATATCGCCGAAGATGAGCTCGTCGAAGTCACTCCTCTCTCACTCCGTCTTCGAAAGAAGTGGCTCACAGAAGGAGAGAGAAAGAGAGGAGGGAAATAAAATATTTGACTTCCACTTCTTTTCCCATAGAATCCGCGCATAAATTTTACTATTCTATTTCCATATTCCTATGATCTGCTACGCCGTCCGTAAAGAATCTGAATCAAGCGAGAAGCTCCTGATGCGCTATAAGAAGTCATTTTTCCAGACTCGTACAGCGAATAAGCTCAAGAACTCTCAGAATCATACTCGAGATCTCTCGAAGAGAAAAATCCGTGAGCAAGCTATAGTGCGTGAGTATTATCGTCTTGTTACGAAGAAAGCAGTGTAATACTGATCTCATTTTGTATACAAAAAATCCCTTCGATTTATTGAAGGGATTTTTTGCTTCTGTCTGGATTATCGTTTCTCACATTCGACACGCTCTATCACATTATCATCTGTCGCCATGACTCGGAAGATGAGCTCCCCGCTCGGTCCTGAGAATACTGTCTCGCTTCCTACTTCAGGAAACTCTTCTTTCTCTGCCATGATCATATAGGAGAGCGGTTCACCGATATACTCATCCGGGATACCGTAGTCTTCTTTTAGGATATCGTATTCTTCGAGGATATCATCGATGAGGACAGTACCGACAGCTTCTATTTTTCCTCACTTCATTTTTTTCATGTAGATTTCTTCTTTATCTTTTTCATCCTTGATATCTCCGAAGACCTCCTCGAGGACATCCTCCATCGTCACTACTCCAGCAGTTCCACCGTGCTCATCGAGGACGAGGGCGATATGACGACGAGACTTTTGGAATTTCTCGAAGAGATCATCGAGTGGCTGTGTGAGTGGGACTTTCATGATTTTTTCTAGATCGAGCGAGCCGAGTTTCGCTGTTCCATGACCTTCTTTTTGGAGTTTGAAGGCTTCACGAAATGTGATGACGAAATCCACATCATCTGGCGTCGTTCCATACACAGGAATACGAGAATGAGAAGAAGACATGAGAAACTCACAGGCCTCATGGATATTCATATCAAGAGAGAGGAACTCTACATTGACTCGCGCTGTCATGACGGACTCTGCTGTCGTATCACCGAGGGAGAGGAGGTTCTTGATCTGGCGTCGTTCATCGGCTTCCATAGCGCCACCCATATGAGACATATCTATAAATGCATCGAACTCCTCTTCGCTTACTTTTTCTTCACCGTGAAAGTCGATCTTTCCCCCCATGATCCAGCCAAGCCCTCGCATAAAGAACTCAGTCACCCATGTTATCGGCATACATACCCACATGAGAACCTGGTATATGGGAGCGACTCTGAGTGCTATAGTATCAGAAAAACGTATACCGATAATCTTCGCTGCTATTTCACCAAAGAGAAGAATTATCAGAAAGGCCCCTATATATACGATCGTCGTCGCTAGGTTATCAGAAAGTCCGAATACACGGATCACTTCTGGGGTGATATATTTCTCTGCGATGAGTGTCGGAGCACTCGTCACAAGGAGTGTCCCTATGAGGTTAGTCACGAGAAGTTTCTCATTCTTCTTTTTTATCTTCGCGAGCGTACGGGCTCACCATCGTTTTTGTTTGATCCAGCCATCGAGCTTATGCTGGCTCACGGACATGATAGGGATCTCTGTACCAGCGAAAAATGCAAGAGCAGCGACGAGAGAGAGAAACAGTAGTATGGGTAAGGGGTCCAAGGGAAGGAGAAATTATGGATAAAAGAATTAGAGAAAGTATATAGAAACGATGAGAAAATGCAAAAATTATGTAGTAAGGTATGGTATTCTTCGAGAAAGTCTATAAAAGAGGGTCTAAAATTTGACAGAAGTGATAATGATATGCTATTATCATTTTGTAATCCATTTATTTTCTCTTACTTTGTATGCAAAAATCTCTCCGTATCGCTCTCGCAGAGCTCACCCTCATAAGTGTACTCATCCAAATTTTTTTTGGATCAATATCTAGTACATATGCGTCAGACGGCGATCTTCCACTGCCAAACCCAACACCACCTTCTGATATATCTACACCTTCTGCACCCAACCAAGACTTAGAACCAAGTGATGAGATACTCGTGCAATTTAAGACAGACATAGATACTACTATGGGGCAGTACCAGGTAGATTCTGTAGAATCACAAAATGGATTACAAACTACGGATACAATCACTGAAAATAATATCGCGATCATGAAAATCGAAGATAGTTCTACTGCAAATATTTTTTCACAAGTATGAACAACTACTGAGAGGGCAAATACAAAAGAAGATATCATTTCACAAAAAATCGAAGATCTCAAAAAAGATCCACGAATCGCTCATGTACAAAAAAACTTTTTCTATGATCTGCAGTCAATAAATGATCCACTGTATGCCGAGCAATGGTCACTCGATAATGCCTGACAAATAGTATCTGGAGAGACTCTTCCTGGAACCCCTGACGCTGATATTGATTATCCAGAAGCTATGGAGTATGCAAGTGGTAAACTCGGAACGGGCGTAATAGTCGCTGTTCTTGATTCGGGAGTTGCGTATGCACATCCTGATTTGGTCGATAACCTCTGGGATGGTTCGAATTGTCTCTCTGATACATGAGTATATCTTTGAGGATGTAAATATGGATATGACTTCTCTGACGATGATAAAGATCCATTTTATGGAAGCTATGCCTCTACTCATGGTACACATGTTTCTGGAATTATCGGGGCTACCGCAAATAATGGTACTGGAGTTATAGGAGTATCTCCAAGGGTGAAACTCATGCAATTACAGATATTTTGATGAGGGAAATCTAGGGCTTCTACTTATTCAGTTATACGTGCTATCAATTTTGCCAAGTATAATGGTGCGAAAGTTATCAATGCCAGTTTTGGATGAGGAAACTTCACTCCGCAGGAACTTGTAAGCTTCGATCTCCTCACTTATGAGGCAATACGAGATTTTCCATGACTCTTTATCGCGGCTGCCTGAAATGATGGGAATGACAGTGATACGTGACTTTATTATCCAGCGTGATTTGGTACGACTGTAACTGTTTCAGGTGAGAGTATATCTGGAGAATCACCCCCTCAGCTCACCTTTTCTGGACTCGTGAATGTCATATCTGTCGCTGCGACAGATCATGATGATAATCTTGCCAGTTTTTCTAATTACGGAGCTCACTCAGTACATATAGGGGCACCATGAGTTAGCATCATTAACACTGTTCCTCAGATTCATACTACTCTTATATCTATTTCAGGTGAACAATGATGGAACGTCTCTGGTAATTCACATACAGGAGTATTTAATATCGTGAGTGGGGAGACTCAAGTACGAACAGACGATAGAAATCCATATGTCTCAGGTGAGAGTGCTATGCTTTCCAAAATATTCTCGAATTCCTGATATGCGCATACAAATCTTGCAAGTATACCTGTCTGGTGTAACTCACCTTGGGATGACTATATGACAATTGAGACTACGGATGGTATAGGTTTTAGCACGGGAAGAATTACGAATATATTACAATATACATCGCAATATTCACAATTTTGACATACAGGAACTCTCTGGTATGCCGGCTCAAATATGTTTAGTACTCCGGGGAGTTTCACTGTTTGATTTGGTTGGTATACAGATAACACAGACGATATAGATCCAGATACTGGTACTCCTTATGCGGGATGCAGTCTTATGTGACCATTTTTCCTCGAACAGTCCACGGATGGTGAGGATGGTATATATGGAAAACTCTCATGAACATCTATGGCGGCTCCACATGTAGCATGAGCTGTAGCACTCGCATGGGCCTATAGACCGAATGCTACGATTGAACAGATACGAGATGCAATACTCAATAGTGGTGATACGAAGCCACAACTTATCTCCAGGGTAGAGACATGAAAGAGACTCAACATATTTAATATGCTGAAATATCTTGACTATCTTGATAACCCTATCCCGACATCTTCACCATCCTCGAAGGTGTATAAAGATGCATTTACCTTCACGATTTCTGGAGAGAGCAATTTCTACAATGCACAAAGAGAAAATAAGATCTACTATGAGATCTATAACGGTGATGTGTTCGCAGTTTCTGGTGCAACCTACTCTATGAACTATAGTATCTCTGGAGGGACAACTCGTATCGACTATAAGTGAGTCGGACCTGCAGGTGACCTCACGGCTATGCAGACTCGCACCTTTGTCTATGATAACACTGCACCTGTGCTGAGTGAAAATGTGACTAATAGTATCGGAGGGGTATTCACTGGAAGTCAGTCTGTACAAAGTTCACTAGAAATCAAAAATGCGAATATAGCCCCTCTAAGCCTCTCTCGCCTATCCAGCTTTGCTAGCTTTGAGATCGGTAGGTTTGCTCTTACCGCTCATGGTGAATCAGTACGAACCCAGAAGGTAGAGTTTCATGCTATCACAGTCGGTACAGGTCTCACTATAGAGGCTATAGCAAGTTACTCTTCTGGTATTTCACTCTATGATATAGCTTGAAACACCCTAATTTCTGCTACTGCCAGTATCTCCGGGAATACTATCACATTCGATAACATAAATGTCGTGATCCCACAAGATACTACACACAACTATGGTGTCATACTTACTCTAGGGAATGTAGCAAACTACGTTGGTGACACGATAAATATCGGCTCACCTAGTGTCATGGCAGTTCGGGATAGTGATAGTACTTCTATAGTACCAACAGGAGTTGCAGTCATGAAAACTTATACTTTTGGTATTACTTCCCCAAGCGTCGTCATCAATGCTGTTCCTCTTGCAAGCAATAATGCTATCGCGAGAATCACTGTCACCAATAATGATACAAATACTGGAATAACTCTCTCAGGAGTGCAGCTCGGAGTAGCTTATCGTAGTACTGTCAATGGTAATGGTCTCATATTCAACGGACAGGTATGTCTCTCTGACTCTATCATGCTCGATAATGGGGCATCATGTGGAACTCCTGGAACTTCAGCCCCCGTTCCATTTACCCAGTCCGGATTTCTAGCAACCCTTTCACTATCGAATACGAATGCTGGAAGTATCACTCTTGCTCGTAATGGAGGAAATGTCACATTCTACGTCTATAATAATACCTCAGCTCCTTGGTATGCTGATGATATCGTAGCCACCACTCTACGGAGTCTGACTTATATAGTCGGCACTACGTCTTCGACTGAAGACTATACATGCCTTTCAGCTATAAGTATGCGATGAAGTGTATCTCCTATAGGAAATGTATGTAATTATATAGCGCCTTCAAGTTCTACGGGGTCAACATCGACAGGCGTGACAATCGCAGGAGACCTCTACTTTGTCACGTGATCGCTTGCAAATCTCTATCTCAACCACTTCGATGATACCGCACGTTTCTGAAACTCAGGGGTCACGCTCTTGACGCCAGATCTTTCCCTCGCAAATACTTACTTTAGTACGGCGATCAATTCGAGTAACTACGAACAAACTCTCGAAATAAGTGGAGATCTGAGTCTCACCTCAGGGAAGAACGACTATGCCTATTCTATCATAGATATTGCAGAAAATACTACAGCAAATGCCTTCTCTGTTTACCGCCTTCCGAATATCACAAATCTTACTCTATGATATACAGGAACGACCATGTATGCATCATTTGATTCCGACATTTCTACACCAGTAGAGTTCTCTTATGTCCAGTATGGGTATTCGTGAAGCTCTACTATGACAGCTCAGACTGGAAGAAATAATTTTATCCTCTCAGGCATTATCATGACAGGTACACTTTCTGCGACTATCGGTATCCCGAAAATCCTCTCAGATATCACTCTCCCAGACACAGTGTATGATGCACTCAGACAAAATACAAGCTACACATTCGATACCGTTCCTGATACTATCTCCTTCACTCGAAAAGTCGCTATCAATCCTGGCGCTCAGGTACAGTATGGTCCTGTCACACTTACTGGATTCAATATGCCTATCACGATCCGAACGACCAAAGGAACACTCGATGTCGATGGTCAACTCTTCGGAACAGCAGCAACTACAGTCTACCCAGGAAGTGTCATCTCTATCTATATACAAGCACCGAGTACTTATAACAGTGTCCTTTCATGAGCTCTTCTCATCTGATCCGGTATCATCTCGACGTTCGAACTCGAAACCTCTCTTGCTGTCACCGTTCCTCCTGTCGTCCAGATAGGTGCAGGTGGCGGTGGCTGAGGAGGAACTGTCGGAGGAGTGCCACTTTCTCCTGGTACATCGTCGACACCGACAGGAGGTGCTACCTTCTCGAATGGTGTCTCGACTCCACTCTCTTCCTTTGCCCCAGGAATCCGATTTACCCAATTGTTCCAGACAAACACTCCTTCAAAAGCTCCATCCACAATCACAGTAGAGATCCCTAAAAAGGTCACTCCACAGACACTTACTCAATCAGCTCGAGAATCTATAGTAAGCCCGCTCCAAGAGTCAATCACCTCACTCGATTCTCTCGAAGCAAAACAGGAAGTATGTGATAGGCTCATCTTGGATCTGACCGAAAAAATTTCAGACACTCCACGCGGAACTGAAAGACGTATCCTGGTGATCGCCAGAAATCAGGTAAAGAAACTCAAGAAATCTCTTGATGATTAATTTAAAAATCCTCCTTAACTGGAGGATTTTGTTTGGGTTTTACTCATGAGAAGAAGAACCATCACGATCAAGTGACTCACGACCACGACATTGAGTGAGAAAAAAAGAAATCCCAGTATGAGTCCATACTGTGCGAATGTCTCAAGATTTTTCCACCTGAAAGCTATGAAGGACGAGAATATCACGAGTCATATGATGCCATATTTTACTACGATATCGAGAAATATATTATGCGAAGAGTCGATCGTCATATTTGGTGGAAAGTATGCATTTATTATCGCCGATCTGACTCACTGATACATCTCTATCACACCGTTTGGGCCATATCAGAAAATCGTATGAAGAGGATGTTCGAGTGCGAGAACTATCGTCTCTCTCATGAGGACAAATCGAGAAATGAGTGAGAGCCACTTATCACTCTCACTATATCTATAGAGTACGAGAGAAAGAAGCGTGAGAAGTATAAGAGGAAATATGATATATACACGCTTTCCGAGAAAGTACTTTCCTATGAGAAACACGAGAAATGCGAGAGCAAGTGATATTCCGATCACGCTTTTCGTCATGAGGATTCCTATGAACAGGAGAAGAGTGAGTATATATTTTTCTCATCTTTTTATATGAGACAGAGTGAGTGGCAGGAGCATGAGGAGGTATCATGCGACATAGTTTGGATTTCCGAGGGTTGCCGTAGAGCGTACGTCTCACCAGGATCCTGTCGTTTGGAATACTGTTCCTGTGAATATATTGTATCTGAATACGCCCTCGATGAGAGAGATACAAGCGACTATACTTCATGAAAAGAGGAGTATCGTATTGAGTGTACTTTGTTCTTTTTTTGAAGCGAAAGAGAGGAGATATCAGAGCCAGATAAGGCCTAAAATAAGTAGTATTCCATGTTGTTTTTCACCGATTCCGAGGAGAAAATCTCTCACTCATTCTCTATTGACTAGAAAAGAGGTGAGTCCTACTCAGATGAGTCCTATGAGTAGGCTCAGTGTTTTTTTAGAAAAAAAATCCCGCTCCTTCCAGAATATCTCGCAGCTCGCGAGAAAGAGAAGAGCGAGAAAAAATGGCATTTTCACCGATTCGAAGCTTCCTATTCCATTTTTTATAATAAAACCCTCTCCGAGTCCAGCAAAAAAATGCGAGAATATGAGAGGAATACATGCAAATATCGCGAAAATACTATACATATTTGGGTTCTAAAGTTTTCATTATTATCACTGAATATGGTGCCCCCGACAAGAATCGAACTTGTGTCTAAGCCTTAGGAGTGCCTTGTTCTTCCACTAAACTACGGGGACAAAAATAATTATGAATTCTTCAATGACGAATTATAAATGTCGAAAACGGCAGAGCCGATTTTATAGAAAATTATCCCTTTTGCAAATAGGTTTGCCCCTATCTCTATTTTCATTAGAATAGGTGATATAATTTAGCTTTATTTTTATGGAAATACTCGAAAAATCTGTTTCCGAAAGAAAACAAATAAAAAAGATGCCCAGCAAAAAAGAGAAAACAATAGAAGCTCTTTCTCTCTATCAGATAGAAAAAATAGAATGACTTATCGATGCCATCGGATCTATGGGGCTCGATGAATTTATGGAGTATATCCGCTCTCCGTGGAAGATGCTCTGGCCGAACTTCGTGGCAGGAGTGGCTCGAGGATTCGGTGCCCTCGTCGGTGCCACCATCGTGATTGCTCTTATCGGATGGACACTCTCGACACTCATAGATCTACCACTCATCGGAAAGAAACTCGCTCCCTACATAGAAAATGTGCAAAGCGAATTCAGTAAATTTACCGAATCGAATAATTATCGACCTCATTTTGATCGTATAGAGTCGACTCTGAACTCTATCGATGAGAGTCTCCAAAAGCAAGAACGAAGAAATACTATATTCTCTTCAGGAACGATCAGATAAATATGAAAGAATCCACCTCTTCTGTGATCAAAAAAAAAATCCGTATTGGCTTCTTCGGGACGCCATACCTTGCATCTCGTATTCTCGAAGACCTTCTTTCGGATCCTGACTTCGAGGTTGCTTTTGCCGTGACCAATCCTGATAAGCCGATAGGGCGATCGTGAGTGCTCCAACCGACCCCAGTGAAGGAAATCGCTCTCGAAAACAATATCTCTATCTATACTCCGACCAAAATTCGCGAGAATAGAGAGTTTTTCGAACAGTTATGAGCTCATAATTGTGATTATTTTATTGTCGTAGCCTATGGACGCATCCTTCCTCTGGAGATACTCCAGCTTCCAAAGAAACTCTGTATCAATGTCCATGGGTCGATTTTGCCGAAGTATCGTGGAGCTTCTCCGATCCAGGCAGCGCTTCTCGCAGGAGAAAAAGAGACAGGAGTGACGATCATGAAGATGAGCGAGGGGATGGATGAGGGCGATATACTGAAGATGAGAACTATCCCTATCGCCATAATGGAAACTTCTGAGACACTTTTTCAGAAATTCGCTGATATATCAGGTCCCACCCTCATCCAGACGCTGAGAGAACTCGAGATGTGAGGTATCACCTCTCTCCCACAAGAGCACACCCTTGCCACCTACTGTAAAAAAATCGAGAAGGAAGATGGACTCATCGACTGGTCCAAATCTGCAGAAGAAATATATCATATGTGGCAAGCATATACTCCCTGGCCAGGGATTTATACGATGTATGAAGGTAAGAGATTGCTGCTTGAGTCGGTTTCTGTCATCCTGGGCTTGTCCCAGGATCCAGAAACAAATAATGAATCTTCTATTTCTGGATTCCTGTACCGCAAGGGTATCACTCCCTTCAGTCGAAGACCTTCGCAGGAATGACAGAGCCAGGGAAAAGTTATAAAGCTCGACGATGGTAGAATTTGAGTTATTTGTGGTCAGTGAATCTTGACTCTCGAACAAGTAAAGCTAGAATGAAAAAAATCACAAAGTATTAAAGATTTTGTGAATGGGAATCAGAAATTTATCGGTTTTGTCATGCCGTAGGCATCTCTTTCAAAATCATCTTACTATGATAGAATACCAATTCTCTACATACATCATAGCAAGTGATACTGGTACCCTATATATCGGGATGACGAATAATCTCATAAGAAGAATATATGAACATAAGGAAGGAAAAATAGAATGATTTTCAAAAAAATATAAATGTCATAAACTTGTGTACTACGAAATGACAAAATATGTGTATACTGCTATCGAGCGTGAAAAAGAACTAAAAGATTGGAATAGAGCCAAAAAAGAAGAACTTATAAAAACCCTAAATCCTGAATGGAATGACCTCTACCCAACTTTGCTCTCATAAGCAAAAGAAAAAGGGATTCCTACGGAATGACAAAAACCCTTATACTCACTATGCCCACCATGTTTACTCGCATCATCACCTGAGAAATACCATCGTATAAACTCTATGAAGATGAGTATACGTATGCGTTTCTCGATATTTTTCCACAAAAAATAGGACATACTCTGATCGTCCCAAAGATCGAAATAGACCACTTCTCCG
Source organism: Candidatus Altimarinota bacterium (assembly GCA_031375155.1). Taxonomy (GTDB): domain Bacteria; phylum Patescibacteriota; class Gracilibacteria; order BD1-5; family UBA2023; genus JAGOMW01. The sequence continues at coordinate 4,138 of JANMHM010000034.1, read as the reverse complement.
ATGTGCCAGAGCCATACTATTCGGCGATTTTCCAGACAGCGAAAAAACTCAGTCCAGCTATACAAAAAGCAACATTATGCCAGAGAGTTTGTGCAGCATTTCTTGGTTACCAAATCCCTCACTGCCATTACCAACTTCTTCCGACTGACTCTGAAGCTGACTTCATCTGGAAATCTATGCCTCAAGCAAGTCACGAAGAGCTCATCTCTATGCAAGTAAAAATCCTGAAAGAACTTCAATTACCTTAACAGAGCAAGATCTCTCGTCGTCCACAGAGACAGGACTCTGTCGAGATGACAAGACCCCCAAATTCCTGCCTCCTATAACCTATCTTTTACTTCATGTTCACCATAGCACAGAACACCATCCGCGAACTCATCCGTAATAAGTTTTTTTCCTTGATTCTTTTTCTCGGGGTCATATTTATCCTCATTTCTTTCGTTCTCGAGACGCTCGCACTCGGAGAACTCAGACGTATGCTCTATGATTTCGGACTTTCCTTTATCGAACTTACTGGAGTCGCAGTCATACTCTTTCTCTGAGGAGGGATGATCGCTCGTGAGATCGAAGGTCGTACGATATTTCTCATGCTTTCGAAGCCGGTCTCTCGATCGAGTATTTTTCTCGGTAAGTTTCTCGGATTCGCACTGGTCGTACTGCTCATGGTAGGATTTCAGAGTATCATCCTTATCGGCATGCTGCTCTACCAGGGGCTTATCCTCGATCCTCTGCTCTTTCCGGCGATTCTCGGTATCGTCCTCAAGCTCTTTTCTCTCCTCGGGCTTATCCTCTTTTTTTCCAGTTTCACTTCTCCGGTGATCGCTATGTTCCTCACGATCGCGAGCTATATCATCTGACACGGTGGCTATGCGATGCTCGACTATGCTCGCTGGGATAGTAGCCCTATGATGGGATATGTAGGGAAGGCGATACTGACGGTATTCCCGAATCTGGAAGCTATGAATTTGAAAAACTATGTCGCGACCGATGCTCCGATAGAGCTCTCGAAATGGTTTCTTGCCTATGGCACATGAGCTCTCTACATTCTTGTCATCCTTTTTCTCGGAGCGCTGATATTTTCGAAGAAGTCCTTTGATAATGCATAATACTATATGTACTTTTTATAAATAAAAAGTACCAAAAAGTTCTTCTTTTGGTTGTCTCATTTTCGATTTTCTTACCGCGCGGTTTCCTAAAATCTGAAAATTCACCAAAGGAAAGAAGCAAACTATGGAACAAGAACCAACAAGAAATCCCGATTATCCAGAAGAATACATCACAGGCCGAGTGAATTTTTTTGGTCGGGACTTTATCGTCACTCCCGATGTCCTCATCCCACGACTCGAGACCGAGTGACTCGTACGTCGAGCGAGGAAACTGCTCTGTTCTCCCCCTTTTAGGGGGAGTGAGAGGGGGTATCTGGAAAGTACCCCTCCTAGCCTCCCCTATAAGGGGAGGAATATTACTCTCGTCGATATCGGCTGTGGATCAGGAATTATCTGAGTATCATGTGCTGATCTCGCAGATGAAGTCATATTTCTCGATATTTCTCCCGAAGCACTGGAGGTTGCAGAGAAGAATTTCCGTGCACACTTCCCAGAAAAAAAAGTACAGTTTATCGTGTCAGATCTTCTCGAAAATTATCTTCCTCCTGAAAATACTCTCCTTCTTGCCAATCTTCCCTATATCAAGTGATGAGACTGGAAAAACATGAGTGCGGATACTCACTTCGAGCCTGAGCTCGCGCTCTTCGGTGGAGATGAGACAGGATTTGAGATGTATGAGCGACTTTTTTCGCAGTTACAAGATATGAAGTATAGATCATGAATACTTATCGAATTCGGCTTCGACCAGCGAGAAATCGCCGAGAAAGTGATACAAAAATATGGCTGGAAATATGAGTTTTTTGCCGATTATGCTGGTGTGGAGAGGTTCTGTGAGATAAGTCGGTAACTTGACTTCAACTTTAATTTCTATAGAATACATTCCTATTTTATAACTTTCAAAAAATGAAAAAATTTATACTTACAGCTATTATATTTCTCCTCGGAGTTCCTCAATACATGTTTGCGAATTCCTCTGAATCGCCTTACTTGATTATAAAAAATAATCAAGTGGCTCTAAATATAGGTACTATCCTGACTACCCGAGGAAATGCAGTGTATTCAGATTGATCTCTGTCTTGTCAAAAGTTCTTTAAAAAGAATCCAAAAAAGACTATTTGCTATACTTATAAAATAATTGAATCTAATCAGTATTATGGTATTATTGAGCGAGAAAAACTTGGCAAGCAAGAGCTCATAAGTAAAACGGTATTTATGTATGTATTTTCCACAGGTGAATTTATTGATATCACAAATACATTAGATCAAAACTATGGTATTATGAATTTTTGAAACTTCTTTCTTTCAAGTAATTGATCGCAGTTATTTATCCAAGTATGGTGAACTCAAAAGGCTAATACTACAAGTGGATCTGCAGTATTTTCCGGGCAAAAAATAAACGGGAAAAGTGATAAATTGGAGATTGAAAGACTTCTCTTAGATAGTGTTATTTCCAAGTCACCGCTAGTTACTTGTGATACATCAGGAAACTGCAGGTAAATATTTACAAAAAAATCCCCTCAAATTTGAGGGGATTTTATATTTATATTCCACTATTCCGTAGGAGCTTCCTCCTTCGGATCCACAGGAGCACCTTCGATCGTCGTGAGAGAGATGCGGTAGCCGAGGAGATCACCTGCGATATTGATATTGGTTCCACCACGTCCGAGGACTTTTGCTTTCTCTTCGTCCTTCACTGTCGCTCGGATGATCGTGTTCTCTTCATCGATCTCGATATCTTCGACCGTTCCTGGGATGAGTGCTCGGCGCACCATCTCTTTCTGGTCGGTCGTATAGTTGATGATATCGATCTTCTCACCGAAGAGCTCATCGACGATCCCACGTACACGCATTCCCTTCGGTCCGATGAGACACCCTGCTGGGTCGACATCTTCCTCGTCAGAGGCGACGATGATCTTGGTCTTCACGCCTGTCATACGAGCGATAGACACGATCTCGACTGTCCCTTCCTCGAGCTCTGGAGTATTCATCTCGAAGAGTTTCACGACGAGTTCCTTGTCCTTGCGAGAGAGTATCACGCGAGGTCCGAGCTCTGGGTCGATCTCGACCTTGCGCACGTAGAGGAACATTCTCTGTCCTGGAGAGTACTTATCTTTCGAGTTCTGTTCTGACTTCGGGAGGACGACTTGGTTGCCATTGTATTCAAATACCACACGATTCTTCTCGACGAGTTCGACACGGAGGTTCACGATAGTATCTTCTTTGTCCTTGAAGAGGTGGTAGAGCTTCTCTTTCTCTGTCTCCTGGATCTTCTGCACGATCACTTGCTTCGCTGCCTGTGATGCGATACGACCGAATCCTTCTGAATTCATGACTTCATCTGAGACATCGATCTCGACAGTATCACCGAGAGCAAATCCGCTCTCAGCACCACCGACATCATCGTAGCTCACCTCGAGGTCATCATCTTCGACGGTCTCGACGATTGTCTTCTCGACGGAGATCTCGACGGTTCCTGTCGTGATATCGAGTTTTACATTCACATTGGTATCCTTGGACGCGTAGTCTTTCTTGTATGCGGTTTTGATCGCGTGTTCGATGATCTCGACGAGGCGTTTCTTGTCGATTTTTTTCTCAGCGGAGATCTGGTTCACAGCAGCTTCTATCTTAGCAAGGTCGAAGAACATAAGTATGAAAGTTATAAATAAGGGTAAAAAAAAGACTCGCCGTGGGGCAGGTCTTATTACTTAGGGACATTATAGAGAAAGTGTGGAGAAATGCAAATTTTTCTTGATTTATTGATGGCAGCATGATGAAGGGGTTGGTAGTAAAAGAAATAGACACAGGATACTATTTGTATTCAAAAATAATTTACACTCCGGTACTAGTGCCAAGACATTTCTTTTTGTAAAGCCAATAATGAATGATTTATTTGATTTGTACTACTGATTACATACAATGAGCTCACGTACTGGTCCCAGTATAACATTCAAAAGTATGATAAAACCCACTAAAAAAACATCAGTAAAAAAACCTTCTCGAGTTCTTTATAGTGCAGAACAATTTAAAAAAGA
>JANMHM010000038.1:0-11367 GCA_031375155.1 Candidatus Altimarinota bacterium | reverse complement strand
GAGTTACGGGTGGAGTACACGTAGGATAGTCTAATGCCCCATTCGCACAGGTCGGCAATGTACAAGTCGGATAATTCGTAGCCCCATTCGAACAGGTTCATGGCATTGTTATCCTATCTGGAGTCTGACAACTCACCGTTGTTCCACCATTGAGTCCTCGACAGTCCCATATTTCCCAGTCAGTACGTGGATTAGCATTACATCAAATTCCAGTATTCCAATCCGCATCACACTTAGGTTCAAAATTTATTTCAGTTCCACTACTACATCAGTTGAGATTTCCGAATGAGTCATATGATCTTATTATCACTCATGCCCCATTTCGTTTACACACTCCATTTATAGGAAGGGTACTCGTTCCACAGGCGGCGAGAGTGGCTCCGACGTTCCCAGCTCCAGCTTTGAATTTATTCCATTCATTTTGTGTCAGTGATGGAACAAATACATTCTTTGTTCCTGCTGTGACCTTCGCACATTCACTCCATACTGTCACTTCTTTCGATGTTCCTGCTGCTACTGCGAAACCGTTCGACTGACTTTCCACTATAGCGACTCCCCGTGAGTTCAACCAAGGAAGATTTGCTATGACACTTGCTAGACTTACTTTTTTATAGCATGCTTTTGCTGTACCAAATATCGGATCTCATCAAAATGTACTATTAGTACATCGTAGAGAATTCGTTCCTATATCTACTGTCAGACCAGTAAAAGTTCCATTTGCTCCATAGGCGACCTCTGTAGAACCATTGAGAGTACAGTTTCATCCTTCATCTACACAGTATGTATATCCAAGAGGTCATCATGCAGCCATCACATAGAGGGTGCCCACTATAAGAGAAGCAAGAGAAAATACCCCAAGAGTGAGGTATTTTCTATAAGAATGAGGGGAAGATTTTTTCATAAGAAGCGTGAGAAGATTGTACTATTTATTCAGTCTTACTTCTTGAGTCCTGCTACTTCTGCCTTAAGTACTTCGATTTCTTTTTGCTGAGTCTTCACAGCTTCGATAAGAGGCGCGATGAGATTCGCGTACTCTACTGACTTCACTCCTTCACTATTGGTATGGACGAGGTCTGGGTAGACCGTCTCGACTTCCTGAGCGATGATACCTATATCTGCTTTTCCTGTCGATTTCCAGTTATAGCTATATCCAGAGAGTTTCATGATCTTCTCGAGAGATCCTTCGAGTGGAGTGATATTTTTCTTGAGATTTCGATCCGAAGAGTAGAGGAATCCATTGGCTGTGATATTACCATAGAATCTCATATCAAAATTTCCTGCTCCTACACGGTTAATATTCAGAGATTCTTCACCTGCTGTTACTATATTTGGCTGACGGTAAATTCTGAATTTATCAGCAGAGTTATCCATATGCCAAGTAGGAGTAGTTGACATTGTATCTTGAGCAAGAGTAATCTTATTTGTAGCGAGAATTTCACCATTTACATCGAGTTTTGCTCGAGGTGTAGCTGTACCGATACCGACTTTTCCTGCGGCATTGTAGTATATATCTCCAGGAGATGTACCAGTCCATTGGGATCCAGCACCTCATCAGATATTTGTCTCATTATAACAGCTTCCAGCACCGAAACAGATACTATCATCTACATAAATTCTACCATCTACAAAAATACTACCAGATGCATTGAGATTTCTTGCGAAGAGGTCACCTAATCCAGATGCACCATTTCCGATATATGTTCCTCCGTTTCCACTGATCCAGTTCAGATTGAGTCTTCCATTTCATCCGAGAGCTGGTACTGTACTGATCTCACCTCCACGAAGTGTAGTATAAAATATACGAGTAGCGCCATTCGCATTACCAAATGCACCTATTCATGATACGATGGCATTTCATCATATTGTCATACTTCCGGCAATCTGCATAGTTCCAGCGGTATTGAGAGCTGCGATCGGCGTCGCTCATGGCGTACCCCATGTCCAGCCTCTTCCTGGAGTATTGCTCATAGTGGACCTGATAGAGTAGTCCGATACAGGTCCATAGAGGTAGTATGCACTAGCTACTAGGCTGATCTTATAGTTTACACAGTCAGACCAAAAACAGTATCCATTTCACCCGACAGCAGTAGTCATGACATTACTCGCTGATGCATTACCAGCGATACTGAGAGTACCTGGGACATCCACATTGCTAAAATTGTAGAAACTAAAATTATCTCCCCCTACAATATCTGATCCTATAGAAAAACCACTTGGATTTACCGCACCGAGCCAATGATCTCGAGTCGCTCACTTCGTGAATTCTATATAGTTATAGTTACTTATTGTAGATTGGTTATTGAGACGGAGATTATTTGTATTTACTCATGCGATTTCGACTTTTGCAGACGGTAGATCTGTTCCTATACCGACATTTGCTCCTGTATAGGCAATACCTCCAGTCACATTTCACCACTGAGAAGATCCTAATATTGAAGAGATATTTGATATACATGAGCCAGCCATACAGAGTTTATCCACATACGTATCTCCTGACATGTATGTAGGACCACTTATATTTGTAGTACCAGTCATAGTTACGCCAGAAAATACTCTATTACGAATATTATTTATGATGGCATTACCAGCTATATCTACTTCACCAAATGTATAATAAATAGGTGCTCCTGTAGTAGCATTGAATCCTGCAATTGGTCATTTACTAGTATCAGTAGCAAAGACACTCGCGAAAAATGGTCACATAAGTACTCATAGGCTTGTACATTTTGGTTTTAGATAATCTACTCCTACTGTCTCGAAACCATTTACTATACTGGTAGGATCACAGGGATTGCTGGTAAGGTTATCAAAATAATCTTTGAAAAAACCACCTGTTGTTTTTATTGCAGTATTTGCACCTGTAGGTATTGTGGTCGGTGGTGCTGCAAAAGTATTTCCGATAGTGGAGAGCGAGAGACTCATGATCGTGAGTCATGCGATGAGGTGAGAGGTGCGCATAAGAGAAAAGTTAGAGAAAAGAAAAGAAGGGGAGAAAAAATGTTATTTCGTGAGTCATGGAGGAGGATCCTGGATGATCTGAGAGTCATATTCGATGATGACAGAGTATTCTTCGAATTTATCATTATCAGATCCATGAGCGAGTCGATTTTTATCGTAGGTACGGAAGTAGTTCCAGTCATAGGTAGCGGATTCGTTCACACTACATCAGTCTGTTAAGTTGATGAAGTTCGGACAAATAGTCTTGCCATTTATTTCTTTTTGTGATCATCCGATGGTATTTCGAGAGATGACACTTCCATTGATATAGAGCTGTGCAGCGGGGAGAGTCTCTCTCTCTTCTTTCGTATCATTTTCTAGAGTGCTTGCGTCATCTCACGAGTAGACTGATCACTCAGCGACGAGTGTCGCATAGATATTTCTCACAGTACCATTTATATAGATATTTCCTCCATTTCCATTCGCATCCTTCATCACGATGATCGCCCGAGAGGTCTTCACTGCGGTATCTGGCATTACATTATTGTTGATATAGAGATCTCCTCACTCTATGATGAGAGTACGTATATCATTATCATCGAGGATACTATTTGGATTACTGAGAGTCGGTGACCCGATGGGGAGTCTATATATGATTGTATCCTTGTTGAGGAGTTTTATATTAGTCGTAGCTACGTCTGTATTTATCTTATCAGGTGGCACGGATCGTGTCAGGAGTCCGATATTTTTTCTGATAGTATTCAGGAGTGTCGTCACGGATACAGAGTCAAATTTACTTCCCACATTATAGAGTACATCGAAAGTTTTATTGCCTCAGATATTTCAGAGAACCTTTACCTTGTTCTGGAAGTCGAGTGTCGAGATAGAGAAGTCGATCCATCAGAGATTATCACTCCAGGCAAATCCTGAGAATGATCACTCTCCATCTCTCCCGAGTCCTCCACCGACGTAGGTGAGCCCAGAGTAGCTACTATCGAGAGCGCTAAATGTGATCCAACCAGCATTATCACTCCAGCCATAGAGATTGTTCTGAAGGGCATAGTTGGTGATCGTCGTCGCTGAGGGAAGTGCTACGAAATCGATCCCTATAGTTCCTGTAGGAAGAGTCGTGTCACTATCTGAGAGCTTAGTCCATCATACAGTTTCGAGAAATATCCATTCTCCCGTGACTTTCAGGGTCGCACCAGTCTCGACAGCGAATGATCGTGCTGGATCAGTATCTATGATAGCACGTCCAGCATTTCCTGTCGTGAGAAATGATCCGAGTGTATGTTCAGTACCAAATATCCCAGAGAGCTTCTTGGGTGCTGCGAAGCTCCATGATACACCGAGTGTCGCGATACTCGCTACGAGGAGTATAGAAAGTGATGTGATGTGATGATTTTTCTGCATAATTTCGAAGTTATGGAACTAGGATATCACAAGTAAAAAATAAATGCAAATATTGGAGATTATTCTTAGTTTATATTTTAGTTACACTCACAACGTACTTTTTCTAACCGAGTGTATCATCCGCCACACGCTCATCACATTCATGGTCTCCAAGGATGTATCTCAGTCCATCATTCTGTTCCAGGGCCACAGTTTTCATCATTTACATAGTCATAATTTTGCAATAGTCAACAAGGTCAATCTACAGGCGTCCAGTTACACGTAGGACACGCCTGTGTATTACATGAAGTCGTAGGGGAAGATCCATTACATATTCCATTTCCTCCAGTACATGAGTACTGTATAGTTCCTCCTCCACAAGTGGCACTACAGCTTCCTGCTGTCCATGAGCCTGTATTACATGCAGCACCAGTAATTCATCCATTCGCACATGTTGGATTACAAATAGCTGGATCTGTGATCCCTCCGTTCGCACAGGTTGGATTACACGTTGATTGCGGAATCCCACCATTCGCACATGTCGGACAAGAGATAGGACCACTGAGCCCTCCGTTCGCACAGGTTGGACTACAAATAGCCGGATCTGTAATACCTCCATTCGCACATGTCGGATTACATGTTGATTGAGGAATCCCCCCATTCGCACAGGTTGGGCAAGATACAGGACCACTGAGTCATCCATTCGCACAAGTTGGAGGTCCGCTACATGCAGCACCTGTAAGTCAACCATTCGCACATGTCGGACAAGAAATAGGACCACTCAGTCAACCATTCGCACAGGTTGGACTACAAATAGCTGGATCTGTGATGCCTCCATTCGCACAGGTCGGACAAGAAATAGGACCACTCAGTCATCCATTCGCACATGTCGGATTACATATTGACTGAGGAATCCCCCCATTCGCACAAGTTGGGCAAGATACAGGACCACTGAGTCATCCATTCGCACAAGTTGGAGGTCCGCTACATGTAGCACCTGTAAGTCATCCATTCGCACAAGTCGGACAAGACACAGGACCACTGAGCCCTCCATTCGCACATGTCGGAGTTACGGGTGGAGTACACGTAGGATAGTCTAATGCCCCATTCGCACAGGTCGGCAATGTACAAGTCGGATAATTCGTAGCCCCATTCGAACAGGTTCCTGGAGTAGAACATCTTATAGCGGTAGCACAGGATCTTGTCGTTCCTCCATTTATCCCCTGACAGTCCCACTCATTAGATACACAGAGCGGAGTATCACAGAGTGGATAGGCATTTGTCGACTCACAAATAAGTAGTGCATTTCCTACAGTACCAGCACTACACTGGTTTGCTACAGTACTACATACTCCATTTATAGGAAGGGTACTACACGCTCCACAGTTCCCACCACCACAGTCGACTCCTGTCTCACCATTATCCCTGATGCCATTATTGTTACAGCTTGGTACTACTACACAATCAGCGAGTGTCACTCAGATATTTCCTGGTGCATTATCCTTAAAGGCTTTCCACTCGAGTATATTATCTCGTGTGGGGACAAATACATTGAGTCCGCTGGGAGCTGTTACTTTTTTACACTCACTATGGACATTGATTTCTTGTGATGTTCATCGAGCTATAACGAAACCATTAGGCTGCCCTTGTATGACATCTTGTCACTGAGCGTCTTTCCATGGTAAAGGAATATTCGATATGACACTTGCGATACTCACTTTCTTATAGCATGCTTTTGCTGTTCCAAATATAGGATCTCCTCAAAATACACTATTAGTACATCGAATAGAATTCGTTCTTATATCTACCGTCTGATAGAGAAAGTATCCATTGGCACCATAAGCGACATCTGTGGAGCCATTTAATATACAGGTTTCACCTTCACCAGCACAGCGCGTCCAGAGAGCGCTCGGACCATTGGCATAGAGTGCTCCTGTGACGAAAAGTGTAAGTGAAACTAGAGAAAACACCCCAAGAGTGAGGTATTTTCTATAAGAATGAGGGGAAGATTTTTTCATAGTGTTTTTTATGAGATTACTTACATCTATATGTAGCACAGGTCGCTCCATAGCTTCCCTCACGCATGAGATACTCATCTCATCTCGTACAGCTCGTAGGAAGAGGGAATGATGTTCCATTGAAATAGGTATTCCCAGCATTTCTCCATCCCCATTTACTTGCTTTCGGATATGTACTATTGGCCACAGCGAGAGTATCAGGACAGAAGACATCTGTCGCTCAGAATGCAGTCCAAAGTGGACTTCCAGCGATACCTCCAGTCGTAGATCATCCAGCTCCTGCTGCTCATCATGTCGATGCAGTTGTAGCGCTTCCTACGATTTCTGGGGTTGTCCCCGTAGGGAATATACGACTTGCTTCTCATCCGAAGTATGCTCCGTATTGAAACTGATATTTCGTATCAGTCGAACTAGCTCATCCTACATTTGATCGCCAGTGTCGATATTCGATACCCACTCACCAGTTCCCATTACCATCTACTACTACACCATTGACGATATTTCTTCTATTAGTACTATTATTATCTACCCATATCATGAGATAGTTGACTTGTCCTGGAACTATCCGTAGAGCTTCTGTCGTATCTGCCCTATCGTCATCTGTCGTGAGGAGCCGCCTATTTCCTGTATCTATACCGAGATTTCCTGGAATGATGGGTTTATTGCCACATGGTGATGTAGAAGTAGTCACTTGTATGCTATTTAGTGGGAGCTGGGCGGAGTCCGTAAGAGCCTCGAATGCTGGTGGTAGTTTCAGTCACCTCGTAGAGAATCCTGCTGGTACATTGATCGTGACGACTATTGGCTGATTTGGTTTTGCAAAGAGGAGATTTCCTGATTTATCTCACCATCCAGCAGTAGGGCTCAGTATATGGAATCCTGCATGAGGAGCTGAGAGTGCTGGACAGTTATTACGTGCGGAGGTATCTATAGGGATAGCTGAGCTCGGTGGAGGAGTCGAGGAAGCAACTACTGTGGTACAAGTACTATCGCTATAAGCCATAGGAGCTGCAGGATATCCTACTGGCTGTGCCCATCTCGCAGATCCACTAGAGAGATATCCCTGGAAGCTTCCTGTACCGTTTGGAATTCATAGAACGACACGCTGAGTATCCTGAGTGAGTCATGTGATAGGGTTGGTCTGAGTATAGTACTGAGTCTTGTAGTACCTTCACTGGAATAGAGTACAAGCAGGGTTAGGGTCTGGAGTGACTACAGAGGTAGGGGCAGGGGGTGTGACTGATGCTCTAGGGATGACTATAGCGTTCGCTGCTATCGTGAGCGTCTCAGCAGCTTGAAGTATACCTGTTTTTACTTCTGTGAGACATACTATATTAGTGCCACAGTTTGTATTTATGATCTCTCGTATTTTTCCTACAGTGTTTGAGAGTGCACTATTGGCAGTATCATATCCATAGATAGTCCATGTACCGAGTGCTCCGAATATGGCTCCTATGAGGAGGAGAAGTATTATTTTTCACATGCGATAGCGTGATAGAGAGTGAGATTGTTTAGAAAGAGGCATAGTTAGTAAAAGAAAAGTAATATAATATGCTACAAGTATAATCTATTCTTTCTAAAATTGCAAAAATACGACTCTTGCAGATAATCTACATTATTTTCGAAAAATTATTTGCTTTTTCACTTCACTTCTCTATACTCCCAACTGTTGCACTCACGTATTACAGATTAGTTATACTACTCGTGAGGGCGTTTTCGTGTATATTACACGAGAAAATCAGAGCACTCTCATGTCAATCAATCCTCAAAAAACTCTCGTTTGTCATACGAAAGTCGAGCTAGATATTACATAAGAAGTAAAACAGTAAATGGCGAGCAGGAGAGCAAGTATTTATGGATACTTCACTTTCTTATTTTTCACTTTTCACTTTCTACTTTTAACTCACTACATACCTATGGCGAAGAAAAAAGAAACAGCTGTTTCTTCACCTGTCTCATATACTCCGAATCAGGCATGATTTGGGGAAATTTATCATGACCAGGGAAGATACTTTTTTGCTGATGATCGTACGATCCTCGAGCTTCCAGGACTGATCGAAGTCCAACTCGATAGCTACCGAGATTTTCTCGAGCGCCGTATCGGGAAGGCTTTCGATGAGGCGTTTCCGATCGAGGATTTCTCAGGAGAAAAACTCTCTATCTACTATAAGAGCTACTCTCTCGAAGAGCCAAAATACTCAGTCAACGACTGTAAACGAAAAAATCTCAACTATGAAGCACCGATGAAAGTCCGCTTCGAAATGCTCAATAAGCAATCAGGTGAAATCAAGGAACAAGATGTCTATCTTGGTGGTATCCCGCTTATGACAGAAGGTGGGACATTTATCGTCAATGGTATCGAACGAGTGATCGTCAATCAGATCATCCGTTCTACGGGTATGTTTTTCACTCCTGATCCGAAGTCGACAGTCCTCTACGGTATGAAGATCATCCCACATCGTGGATCATGGTTCGAGGTCGAGATCGAGAAAAAATGAGTGGTCAATGTCAAAATCGACAAAAAAAGAAAAATCCCTATGACCGTCATCCTTCGTGCCTTTGGGTATGAGAGTGACGCAGAGATACTAAATGAATTTAAATGAGAAGACGAGTGGATCACTCGTCACGTCGCACCGACACTCGAGAAAGATAAGACGAAAAATCGTATGGAAGCGCTCTATGCTATCTATAAGCTCCTCCGTCCAGGAGATCTCGGTACTGATGAGCGAGTCGAGCAGCTCTTCCAGTCGACCTTTTTCGATGCGAAAAAATTCGATCTCGGAGATGTCGCTCGTATCAAGATCAATCGCAAACTCTCTACGCACTTCGCTGATCATAAGAAGCTCACTGGAGAAAAAGAGGCAGAGCAAGTCCTCATGGGAGTCGACTTTCTCGCGGGGATGAAGTATCTCTTTGCACTCGGAGATGGACGCCCAGGATATCATATCGACGATATCGACCACCTCGAAAATCGTCGCGTCCGCTCCGTCGGAGAACTCGTCTACGATAAGATGAAAGTCGGTCTTGCTCGTATGGAGAAGATCGCAAAGGATCGTATGACGATCATTTCTGATCTGGAAGAAGCCGTACCAGGAACATTTATCAACTCTCGACCTATGGTCGCTGTGATGCGAGAATTTTTCGGTACCAATCAGCTTTCTCAGTTCATGGATCAATCCAATCCTCTCTCAGAGCTCTCACACAAACGTCGTGTGACAGCACTCGGAGTCGGAGGTCTGACACGAGAAAGAGCATCATTCGAAGTACGTGATGTCCATCCTACTCAGTATGGTCGAATCTGTCCGATCGCGACTCCAGAAGGACCAAATATCGGTCTCGTACTCCACTTCGCATCCTATGCGAAAGTCGATAAATACGGATTTATCACGACACCGTTTCGTATCATCAATCATCGAGTGAAAAATGAAGAAGCATCTCTCGTGAATCGTATCACATTCGAAGATATCGTCGATACGAAAGGAAAGGTGATCATACCAGAAAAGACATTTATCACCGCAGAAATAGCGAAAGATATCGTAAAAATAGTAAAAGAGAATACTGTCGAAGTTCGAGGATTTCTCTCGAATGATCATGAGTACTTCGATGCCTACGAAGAGAGATCACTCGTCATCGCAGAAGCCAATACTCCGACAGATGAATTCGGAAACTTTATCTCGACTCAGATATCATCACGAAAAGCTTCTGAGGCAGCAGTGGCTCATGTGCGTGAGGTGACTCATATCGATGTGTCTCCGAAACAGCTCATGAGTGAGACGACGACACTGATACCATTTCTCGAACATGATGATGCGACTCGTGCAGAAATGGGAACCAACATGATGCGTCAAGCCGTCCCCCTGATCCGTGCAGAAGCACCAGTCGTCGGTACAGGTATGGAACGTCTTATCGGAGAGGGAAGTGGGTATGTCGTGAAGGCAGAGGATGGCGGAGAAGTCATTGGAGTCGATGCGAAACATATCTCTGTCCTCTATGATAACGGGAAAAAGATCACGTATCCGCTCTCTACATTCGAAAGATCCAATCATGATATGATCATCCACCAGTGGGCACGTGTGTCCTCTGGAGAGAGATTCGAATCTGGGAAGATCCTCGCAGATGGACAATCGATAGACAATGGTGAGCTCGCTGTCGGACGCAATCTGATGGTCGCGTATATGCCATGGGAAGGATACAACTATGAAGATGCGATCATCATCTCTGAGCATCTCATGCAGGATGATTTCTATACATCAGTGCATATCAATGAATATGTCATGGATGTCCGTGAGACCAAGCTCGGACCTGAGCAGACGACCAATGATATCCCCAATGTATCACCTGCAAAACTCAAAGATCTCGATGTCGATGGTATCGTGCGTATCGGTGCCTTCGCAAAATCAGGAGATATCCTCGTGGGGAAGGTCACTCCGAAGTGAGAGGTCGAGCTCTCACCAGAAGAGCGTCTCCTTCGAGCGATCTTCGGTGATAAAAGTAAAGACGTGAAAGACTCATCTCTCATCCTCCCATCTGGATCAGGTGGTAAAGTCATCGGTGTGCATGTCCTACGACGTGAAGACGGAGACAATCTCCCGACAGGAGTATTTAAGCAAGTAAAAGTATATGTCGCTCAGACTCGTAAGATAGAAGTCGGCGATAAGATGGCAGGTCGACATGGAAATAAGGGTATCGTCTCTCGTATCGTTCCAGCTGAAGATATGCCATTTATGGCTGATGGGACTCCAGTAGATATCATCCTGAATCCCCTCGGTGTCATCTCTCGTATGAATATCGGTCAAGTCCTCGAGACGCATCTCGGAGGTGCCGCGAGAAAGCTCGGTATCCGAGTCGCGACTCCTATCCTCAATGGTGTGACGACAGATCAGATCGGAGCCCTCATGGAAAAGGCAGGTATCCCAGCAGACGGGAAAGTCCAGCTCTACAATGGTAAAACTGGTGAAGCATTCAAAGAGCGAACTATGGTCGGAATCAAGTATATGCTCAAACTCCACCATCTCGTCGA
>JANMHM010000017.1:0-10720 GCA_031375155.1 Candidatus Altimarinota bacterium | reverse complement strand
ATCTGAATTTAGATATAATTGTCGTATAACTTGAAAAGATATCTACAAAGAAATCTTAAAATTACTTCGAAAAACTAACCGATAACTGGGGAAGACCCTTATTTTTATATTCATATTTTTGCTATTATCACTCTCTACTATAATAAAAATATCAAATTATTTATATTTTGACACGATTGTACCTACGCTAGTAGTGTTCGGATTAATGCTTATGACTTTATCTGGAATATTTTTTACTACAAAAGCTTTTTTTATAGCAGTAAATGAATACTGACTTATTCAATGAATTAGTACTGTTTTTAAAAAAGGAAGGGGATTATGAATATTATGATTTATATTATGATGACCAGTATTATGGGTTGTTTGATTTCTTTCTGGGATCACCATTTTTAGTATTTTAGGTGGTGGACTTGGTTGACATGGTCGCCCCTTCCGCTCACGCAGATTTTTCTGAAGGTCGAAAGAAGCAATCCTCACGAAAACTAATACTTGGAACACTATAAAATAATCACTCTATGTCCATCACCCTCCCCCCTCTTCCCGAAGATGCACTCACAAGACAGAAACTCGGTGAATACTGGCTTCACAATGCTCGTATGGAACATGCTTCCATAGGAGCATTTGCACGTCTCTCACTCGAGCTCCTCTCGCTCGGTGCACCACCTGATCTTCTCAGACAGTCGGCATCGGCTCAGAAGGATGAGATCCACCACGCAGAGATATGCTTCTCCCTCGCGAGTCACTATCTCGGGGAAGATATATCACCGTGAGCCTATCCTGGCATCATATCCTGAGGACTACGGCGAGTCAGTCTCGCAGAGCTCGCTCGTGAGAGCTTCGTCGATGGTGCTATCGGAGAAGGTATAGCGTGCCATATGGCAGAGAAGCAGTCAGTACTTGCGAAGGATGAGAAACTCAGTACTATCTATGCTACGATAGCGGAAGATGAAGGGAAGCATGCGAAACTCGGCTGGGACATAGTAGAGTGGGCACTCAGGACAGAAAATGAAAAAGAGAAGAGAAAAATAAATAAAACTCTTCATGATGCACTTGCAAAAGTCCAGATGAGCTATAGACTGAAGAGGCTCTCAAGCGAAGAAAAAACATTCTTTGACTCATCTCTCTCTAACTATGGGCTCATGGGTGAAACTGAATACATGAATATACGAAAAGAGGTCTATGAAGAGTCTTTAAGAAGGCTCGGGAAGATCATCGGGAAGTGTGGGGGAGGGGGGAGTTGGTGGAAGATGTTTTAAAATTTATCTTCTAATGCTACTTTGTATGAGTCTACTAAATGTTATGATTATAGTAGTCTGAGTTGTTGGGGTGATACTTGTTATTCGTATGATTCTATGAATTTATAAACTTATGAGAACAACTATTCCAAATACTAATATAGAGAACACTGATTCAAGAAATACAGTGCTGCCTGAAGGAGAATATCTTAATAGAAATATAACGATTACCCTAATAATAGGACTTGTATGGTCTATTTTACTACGGCAAACGGTTCCTAAAATTACTTTTGGAGATACTGAGCTAACCCAGTTAGTTTATTCATCTACATTTTTAATAGCACAAGGGTTGATATCTGCATATTTAACGTACCTGTCTATAAAATATTATACAAAAAAGAATACCAAATATTTAATTTTTAACAAAAATATATATAAAAATTTACTTATAGTAATAGTAGTTATTTTATTGCTCGGGGTAATACTTGGAATCTCTATCTGATTAAGCAGTTTGATAAAAACATATATTCCATGATGAAATTTTATATTAATAATTATCTGAGCAATACTATATACTTGCCTAATTAGTTCTTATATTCCTTGGGTAATTACTACATGAGTCATTTCAATAGTTTGTTTGAAAAAAGTATGAGCTTATCTTTTTTTCACTCCTCTTATAGTCATAATAGTACTTATTTGTATCTTTTTCTATCGTCTTTGATGAATGGGTGGTCATGGCCGCCCCTTCCGCTCACGCAGATTTTTCTGAAGGTCGAAAGAAGCAAACATAGTGAAATGAGGTAAGTGGAGTACGATAAAGAAATAGTATGAATATCTTCACCACTCTCGATCATCTCGAATACCCATTCATACATTTCCTCCAGAATCTGGATGGGACATTTCTCGATGGATTTTTCCAGATAGTGAGCAATATCCCTGCGATGCTTGCTATATTTGCATTTATCATATATATCCTCTATCTCAGAGATCATAGACTCTGGAAACCGATCCTCTGTGCTCTCGTCATCGCAGTCGCCATAGATCTCATCGTAAATGAAGGATTTTTCAAGACACTTCTCGTCCACTTCGATATATTCCGACCACGACCATATACGATCCACCCAGATATCATGGCGATAGGATTTCCTTTCGATGACTCATCATTTCCGTCGAGTCATATGGCATTCACGACACTTATGGTGATGATCGTGACCTATTTCGAGCGCAGATTTCTCTTTTTCGGTATCCTGACTATACTCATCATGTGACTCTCTCGAATCCACAATGGCATGCACTATCCGACAGATGTCCTCATGGGAATCCTCATGTGACTCATCTATGGATTTCTCGGACTCTGGAGTATGCGAAAAATCGGACTTGAGAAGAAGAAATGGTGGGAAAGGTTTGGGAGAAATACTAAGTAAGGTTCTATGGAAAAAATCACAACTCAAGGAACTAAAAAAACTCCAATATTTGTATGGGTAGGGAGATTTTTCCTATCACTTGGGATTCTAATTTTTGGATTTATTTCCTTTACCTATAACACTTTACCAGATAATTATAATCCAACAGGCGCTTCGCAATGATTGGCTATGTGGGGATTTTTATTTTCATTGATTATGATTATAACTCTCTTTATGTATATATTAGGACTATTACAATTTTGATATAGTAGGTTTTTTGGAAAAAATAGCTATAAGACACTATATGAAATTGTGAGTATTATTTCTTTTATGATTATTTTACCAATATCACTGTCTTTATTCAATAAATAAATTGATGCTTACTTTTAACTTATATACTCTATGCCTCTCCTCTCCCTATTCTTCATCCTCTTCGGTATCACGGTCATCGCATTTCCTGATTTTATCGCGTATATTATCGGATTTTTCTTCCTCTTTCTCGGAGTGAACTCGCTCATCATCTCTCTCGCGATGCGGAAAAATAGATCAAATCCTTCGAAATCATGGAGCTTCGGTGGCTATGAGATCATAAAGAAAAAATAATGCTCGAATCGATCGTAAAAACCCTCATCATCGTCCTCTTCTCTTCATTCCCTATACTTCTCTGGGGATATGGTACGATATTTCTTTCACACCATGTGTGGAATCGGGCACGATTTTTCTCATGACTCGTCGGAGGATGAGTAGCAGTCGCTCTCATACTCTTCTTCGAGCGATATCTGACTGGAGATATGCTCTCGCGATTTTTCGCAGTTGGTTCCGTGTTTATCATCCTGAGTGGACTTATCTATCTCCTCACTTCTCTCGGCTCACCGTATATCCGAGGATTTCTCAGACGAGTTGCTCTCTTGCATGCTCTGATATTTACCATCCTACTCGCGGCCTCCTATGGGCTCGAGATATATATCGGATGAAATATAGCAAATATCGCACTCTTCGCGGGACTAGGAAGCTATATCCTCCTCGCGAGTCTCGAAGAGTGAGTCAAGCACCTCTCGACCGTAGGACTTACTGCTCGCGAGTTTCGATTTTCTCGGACAGATTTCCTTCTATTCACATTCTTTATATCGCTTGGTTTCGTCTTCACTGAGAATATCCTCTACTTCGTGAAAGCATGGGAGAGCTCACTCGGTGCTATAGTGTCTCTCGGAATTGGTCGTACGCTCTTCGCGACGACTATACATATCTTCGCAAGTGCTGTCTGTGTGATGTGCTGGTGGCGAGGACTCTCGTATGGAGTATTTTCTCTACGATATATCTCGTGGATCATCCTTGGCTTCACTCTCTCGACACTCATCCATGCGCTATACAATAGTCTCATGGCAGATGGTCACATCATAGCGGTTATCGGACTTTTTCTCTTGGGATATTTTGCATTTACACAGTGGATTATTTCTGAGAAATAATCTCCACCTTTCGACTCTCATCCTCCATCCTCGTGATGGAGATTTTTCGAGTCCATCGCTCACTCTCTCCGAGTATCCCTGGCCACTCTATGAGGCAGATGGAAGTCGGATCATCGAGGATCTCGCGAGCTCCTATGAGAAAGAGGTCTTCGAGTGAGTCGAGACGATAGAGATCGAAGTGGTAGATTTTCGCCCCGAATTTCTGATAGTATGTATACGTCGGTGAGCGGACGATGAGATGAGGATCGCTGAAATGGTGTCGCAAAAGAGCTCGGGTAAAGGTGCTTTTTCCTGCGCCGAGGTCACCTGTGAGAAAGATCCGATCTCCTGAAACGAGAGGAAATATGATATTTTCGAGAGATTTCTCATCGGGTATTAGGAAAGTGTCAAGAGAAAAATCATGGGGAGTTTGCATGTGTATGTTTTATCTGTTATGCTACTAAAGTATTCATAATTTATTTTTATGCAAATGGATCATATAGCCTCACTTCCTGTCAAAAAAAACTCACTTTCCTGATTTTTCTCACTTCTCATGATACTTCTCATCATAGGTGCGTCAGCTGGACTCTATGGGTACAATCTCTATCTCGATAAAAATATTTCTCGAGAAAAAAATACCATAGCAGCAGTAGAAAAACAGGTATCTGATATCTCGAAAGATAGGTCCATCATCATAGCGAAAATCCTCTCATCGAATACGATCCGACCATCTATCGATCTCAAGTGACTCATATCAGAGTTCCGTGATAGTGCGACTCGAGCTAATGTGCGACTCAAGGGATTCTCTGTGAAAAATGATGTCATCACGACGAGTCTCATAGCGACAGAACGCGATACTTCCATACATCCAGATCCAGTCCTGACGATCATACGGATGATGCGAGAGTACGATAGTGGACGACCATATTTCTCTCTCGAACCTATAGTCAGTATATCTGGAGACTTGAATCAGCGAACTACTGGTATAGAGTTCCATGTAAAAGCAAAATAATAATTTCTTATACTTTTTTCTATGTTTTCCCTTCTGCAAAATCGTGCTATCGCTCCCATACTTATCGGTATGACTATCATCATAGGTGTCCTCGTACTAAAGCCACTCTATAGTGAGTATATAGAAAAGACGACCCTTCTCTCTTCTCTCGAAAATGATACCTCTAAAAAACAAAAAGACTATGTCGCTCTCCTTGCTATAAAGGAAAGAGGAAACTCTGGATCTACCGATGATCTCTCTCTGCGAGTCAAAAAAATCTGAAAAAAGTGGAATACAAGTGATATTATGCAGGTCGTGATGCTCAATGACTATACCAATGGTGGTATCGGAAATCCAGCACGTATAAGTATCTCGAGTATATCTACAAGTGAGTGATCTCGACTTCCGAGTGGGCTCTCACTCGGAAATGTCAATATAGCTATACAGGCTACGAGTATAGAAGACATAGTGGAGTATGTGACGTATCTTACGACAGGATCAGAATTTATCTTCACGCTCGATGATATCTCACTTCCTATAGATACAGCGCCAGAAGAGGGGACAGTCGCTACTGGCTATGGACTCTCACTCTCACTCGGAGTCTATCATTATGAATAGTTTTTAGTTATTAGCTTGCACTCACATGTCTCTTTTTTCCACCATCTCGATCAAGGATAAGGCACTTTTCTATGAAAATGTCGCGAATCTCCTCGAGTGATGAGTCACACTTCTCTCAGCGCTCCATGGACTCCGAGACAGACTCACTGATAGCAAGCTCAAGGAATGAGTCGATCATCTCGTATTTTTCGTCGAGTGAGGGGATCCAGTGAATGTCGCCATGAGAAAGCTTCCGAATTTTTTCGAAGAACAGGAAGTCGCGATCGTCGAAAGTGGTGAGCAGACGGGTATGATACAGGTATCATTTCTCGCTATAGCCAATGATCTCAGAGCCCAAGATGAGCTCAGAAGTAAAGTCATGTGAGCTCTCACATACCCATTTATCATCATGATATTTCTCTCTCTCGCACTCGCTGTCGTGATGATCTATGTGGTGCCACAGCTCATGCCGATCATAGGGAATCTCTCTGGCGAGCTCCCCTGGACGACACAGGCACTTATAGGAAGTAGTAGATTCCTCCAGGCTAACTATATATATATCATCCTTATCCTTATAGCGGTATTTTCTCTATTCCAGTGATATAGTCGTACCGATCATGGAAAACACTGGTGGGATAGAGAAAAGCTCTTACTTCCACTTATCGGAAATGTCTATAAAAACTATCTCATCGTGCGCGTGATGTCGACGTTCTATCTCCTCTCTTCCTCTGGTATCAGTATAGTGAAGACGCTTAGACTGACAGGATCGAGTGCCGGGAATGCCGTGATCTATCGACTATTTTCTGTGATATCTGATGATGTCGCTCATGGGACTAAGGTATCTAAATCTATGCAGGAACGCGATAAGGGTCATACATTTTTCACCGCTGACATCCTCCAGATGATCGAAAGTGCCGAGCGGACTTCTACACTTTCGAGCGTCACGGAGAAGATAGCTACTCAATATAAGAGGGAAGTCGATAGTGCTCTCGCTACTATGGTGAAGTTTATCGAGCCGACGGCACTCCTTTTTGCTGGAGTATTCGTACTCTGGTTTGCTATTGCCATATTCTCTGCTATCATGCAGATTGTCTCTATCGCAGGAAACTAATTTTTATGAATTTTCTTCCCCACTCCATCAGGAAAAAATGAGGATTTACCCTCATGGAGATCATGATCGTCATCACTATGATGATGATACTCTCTTCGATCGGGATGATACCATATGGATACTATATGGACAGGGCTCAGGTCGAGAAGACTCTCGATATGGTAAGTCAGGAGTGGATCCTCTCACATAATAGTGTCAGAAATGGTATCCTCTACGATACATCTAAGCACGCTGATCTCTACATCAAGTTCGAAAGTGGGGCAAAAAATATAGAAATACTTCTCGCTTCAGGATCGACCTTCTCCACTACCGAGAAAAAAAACTATAAAATCCTCTCTCTCGAATCAAAAATAGAGATACTCACTTTCTCATGAATCACAGAGAATCTGATATACTACCATATCGCCCCACCATATGCGACGGGCGCATATATAGACGAAGATGGTACGATCATAAACTCTACTGGTATCATCATGACTATCGGCTATCCATGAGCATCTCTCGAGTCTGGTCGCGCTCGCAATATCCTCCTGAAACCCTATTATAACTAGATCATGTTCTCCCTTTCTAAGATCATCTCGAATAAAAGCGGATTTACCCTGATCGAACTGATCGTGGGCATGGTGATATTCTCGATCGGGATGACAGCGGTACTCGCGCTTCTCCACTCGACGATAGAGAACTCCCTTTACTCTCGCCATGAGATCGTCGCTGCAGGACTTCTCTGAGAACAGGTCGAGCTCGTGAGAAATATCAGAAACTCGAATGTGAGAAGTTTTATCCCATTCGATAGCGTTATTATAGATTGAAGTACTGCTACAGGGTTTGCATCAGGAGTATATCTGATCGAAAATAACTTCGATAATGAAGTCATAAAGATCAGTCAAACTACAGGAAATATAGAGGAACTGCCGACAACACTTTCTCTGATTTCTCTGTGATCCACATATGAAGAGAGATTCGATGCTGCTCGACTCTACCTCGATGCACAGTGACGATATACTCATACAGCGACAGATACGGGGACACTCTATGCGAGCTACATAGCCATCAGCCCTCTCGGATATAGAGATACATGATGAAGTCTGGTAGAGGTAAAAAAGGATGATAAAAACCAATGATATATCCTCGATGCACGCGTAATCGTGAAGTCTCGTGGGTATAAGGAATACGACCTGAAGACGATCATCACTGACTGGAAAAAATAATTATGCGAAACTTTCTTCGAAATACATCTGGGTTTACGATGATAGAAATGGTGATAGCAACCACTATTTTTGCTGTGATGAGTGTCGCTGTAGTATCAGTCTATATCCAGACAACTTTCGTCAGTCAGAAGCTCCGCATGACACGTCATCTTTCTGAGACTGCGCGCGAGATCACTGAGCGTATCGCATATGATGTGAGAGAAAGTGGGATTAGCATGACCTACTCTAGTTATGATGATGGACTTACAGAAAATGATGTGTGGATGAATCCAGATTATCTGAGCGGGGGTGAAATGCTCACTATCGGAGATGAGGTGAGCGTGAAGAAAGTATATTTTTATGGAAAAAAGGAGTGAGCAATCCTCTCTCGCTGTAAAGAGTCAGATAAAAATACAAAAACAGTTCACTGCTGACTCTATGTTATGCCTGCTACTCTCGGACCTGAGCTCGTTCCTGAATTTACGGAAGCATATAATCTCGTCGATAGCTTCATCCCTGAAGAAGAGAAAAAACGTGTAAAAATAGAAAATATGAAGTTCTATATCTCATGAGATGGCGAGACTACTGAAAAAAAGGTAACCCTCGTATTTACCCTCGCACTTATGCCTAGGATAGGCATCCCCGTATGACTTATCGCAGATACTAGGCTTCACATACAGACAACCCTGAGCGAACGCTACTTCAATCAATAATCATGCTCTCTCCACTCATCACATCATCTAAAAAAGGATTCTCTATACTCGTCGCTCTTGGTACGACTGGAGTACTCCTCATCATCACTCTCGGGATAGCGAGCGTGTATCTCACAGAGCTCCAGCTCTCTCGTCTCCACTATGATAATGTGCTCACATATGCACAGGCCGAGTGAGCCTTCGAATATGCGATGCTGAAAGTCGCCAATCATCGTGAAGGATTCCAAGATGCTATGACAAAGAGTGATCTCGACGGAGCTATGCTCGTATGATCGACCGAACGTACGAAAAATACAGAAACGAGCTATACTATAGAAGCTCAGTCAAATAGAAAAATATTCTCACTCGGATGAGGTAAGCATCTGATACTTCCGCTTTTTGTGGGAAATGGAGATATTCTTTCTAATAATTCGAAAAATCCAAGCTTTAACTCTGGCATCACTCAAATTTCCCAACTTCAACTTCAAACTACTAGCTCAGATATTTCCTGGAGTATCGTCGCTATGAGTGGAAGTGAGAATATCAGTATCGCTGGGACAGGTGAGATAAATAATGCTACTATAGGAACAATGCGTCTTCGGGGGATTTCTTGTTATGATACATCAGGAGCTGAGAAGCCTATAAATATTTGACTAAATCCTGATTGATCGTGCCCATCATGATATAATGCAGAAGATATTACATATTTTTATGATATGACTGGAAGTGTAGATAGTTTTCTAACAAGCGATACTTCACCATTCTGATCGAATCCGCAAACATCTCGAAAGATGGACCTAAAAGATCCTTATCTTATGGTTTTCAATAATAGCTCTTCCTCTGTCGATCTTACTATCTCTGCTTCTACACCGTTTGCCCTTCCAGATATCACGGTCACTGCAGAGTCGAGAAAGTGAAATGCCATGCAGTCTATCCGATTTTACCGAGATAACTCTCCGTACTATGATGCACTGAAGTATGGTATATATGATACTTCGCCTCCACCGTAGAGACGAGAAAGTATCATTAAAAAAATGAAAAAGAGAGATTCCAGATTATAGATTCCTTTTTGTTCCTGTCATTTCGAGCTTTGCGAGAAATCTTGCTCCGCTCTGAGCAGGATGTCTCCTTGCGTCGACATGACAGAAGCATCAAAAATGAGAGAAGCCCGAGTGTTATCTATTCGAAATTATCACCATTTCTCGAGTTTTCGAGCTCATAGAATTTTTGGTGTTGTTTTTCGAACTTGAGATCCACTTGTCCAGTCGGTCCATTACGATTCTTTCGGATAAAGACGTTGGTCACTCATGGGGTTTCTGAGAACTCATTGTAGTACTCATCACGATAGATCATGAGGACGATATCAGCATCTTGCTCTATAGATCCTGACTCCCTGAGGTCTGACATCATCGGGCGCTTATCTGGACGAGCTTCGACACCACGAGAGAGCTGAGAGAGAGCCAAGACTGGTACATCGAGCTCACGAGCGAGAGACTTCAGTCCACGAGAAATCTCTGATACTTCCTGAACACGGTTCATACTGTTTCCACTCGACATGAGCTGGAGGTAGTCGATGATGATGAGATCGAGTCCTGATTCCATCTTGAGCCTTCGAGCTTTACTTTTGAGTTCTACGAGACCAGCACCAGCAGGGGAGTCGTCCATATATATCTTTGATCTGGAGAGCTTCTCGAGTGCATCTCCCATCTTCGCAAACTCATCTTCTGAGAGTTTTCCTTTCTGGAGTTTCCAGCTATCGACTGCCATCGCAGCAGCGATGAGACGATCAGTGAGTTGCTCTTTCGACATCTCTAGTGAGAAGACAGCGACATTTTTCCCCTGTTCTCCGACATTTTGAGCAAAATTGAGTGCCATAGCAGTCTTTCCCATAGAGGGACGAGCGGCGAGTATGATGAGGTCTCCACGCTTGAATCCTGAGAGCTTATGATCAAATGTCGGATATCCAGTCGGGATACTCGAGTATTGTGCCATATTCGGATCTTCGTGGATCGCGGCGAACTCTTCATAGCGGGCATTGAGAATGTCCTTGAGGGGGACG
>JANMHM010000020.1:0-7699 GCA_031375155.1 Candidatus Altimarinota bacterium | reverse complement strand
TAGGATTTCAGAGTTTCATATAAATATAGTATCATTTATAGACTTTTCGTCAAGCGAAAATTTTCTTTGATTTTTTCTTTGTGAAAGGAGAGAACTCACTATAATGAAAAAAATCTAACTTTCATGCATGAGATATCTTTTCTTTGTTATATCAATAATTGGGTATTTTATACCTTCGAGTTATGCTCTCATGAGTCAAGATGCTAATAAATGCCTATCTTTGGGTATTTTTGATATTCGAGCTGGCATCGTACCATACCATTGACCAATGTTTTGAGGGGACCGTTCTAGTGAACCAGACGTAGATAGTTGTTATAATATAAGTAACCTTTCAATAGACTGGAATGGCAGAGCTTTGGAATGGATATTTTTAATAATAATATTCACTATAGCTTATATTTTATATAAAAAAAGAGTTAAATCTGGTACACATAATCTTCCTAAGCCTTAATCTATGACCACACAAAACCTCATCACCTGTCCGCAGTGCGGGCACACCTTCTCTCTTTCTGATGTGCAGAAGCACGAGCTCGAAGAGATGCGAACCCAGATGAAGCTCGAAGTCGAAGCCGATATGAAGAAGAAGGCATTTGGCTGGGCTCAGGAGGAGATCCGCAAGGCGAAGCTCGAAGCCGATGAAGCGAGTAAGAAGATGGCGATAGAGAACGAATCCCTGAAAAAATTCGAGCTCGAAGCGCGTGCGAAAGAGATGGAGTTCTACAGGAAATCTCAGGAATTCGAGCAGATCCAGAAAAATCAGCTCTTCGAGATCGAGAAGGCGAAAACCGAAGAGCGCAAACGCGTCGAAGAAGAGAGCAAGAAACAAGCCGAAGAGCGTGCTAAATTCGAATGAGAGAAGATGAAGCTCGACTACGAGAAGCGCATGGCAGAGATGCAGAAACAGCTCGAGATGACTCAGAAGGCTGTGGAGGATGCCAATAGAAAAGCCAATCAATGAAGCATGCAGATCCAGGGTGAGATCCAGGAAGACGCACTGAAGGAGTTATTAGAGTCCAATTTCTCGAACGACACCATCTCCGATGTCGAGAAGGGGAAGAAGTGAGCGGACGTGATCCAGGAAGTCCGCAACGAGTGGGGACAATCGGTCGGGATCATGGCATGGGAGTCGAAAAATACCAAAGCCTGGACAGAGAGCTGGATCGACAAGCTGAAGGAAGATCGCCTCCGCGCCAATGCCGATATCTCCATCCTCGTCTCTGCAGTACTGCCGAAGGGAGTAGAGAAATTCGGCCTGTATAAGGGTATCTGGGTCGTCGAGTGGGGATACGCGCTTCCTGTCGCTATCATGCTCCGCTCTCAGATCGAGTCTATGGCGCATCTGAAGACCTCGCTCGTCTCGAAGGATGAGAAGATGGAGACCCTCTACAACTATCTCACGAGCCCGAAGTTCCGTGATAAGGTAGAGAATATCATCGACGCCTTCCGACAGATGAAAGACCAGGTGGAAGAGGAGCGCAGAGCTTTCGAGAAACGCTGGAAGACCCGCGAGCAACTCCTCGAACAAGTCATCAAAAACACGAGTGGTATGTATGGTGATCTCGGATGAGTGGTGGGCGCGAAGCTTGGGAAGGTGGAGTATTTGGAACTTGGGGATGGATTATAAGTTTTCATTTTGTCATCCTGAGGTACGAAGGATCTGCTTTGCTTTCGGTCATTGCGAGGAACGAAGCAATCCAGCATAGTAGAAATATTCCTCTTGGAAAAAAGCATGAAATCTGTATAATTCCCTTACATAACTACACGAATATGCCTACTATATCCATGTTTTTCGGGATTATCATTCGCATGTATTTCTGACCGAAAGAGCATAATCCTCCTCATATCCACGTCCATTATCAGGATGATATGGCGACATTCGATATAGAAAGTGGCAATATCATCACAGGAGAGCTCCCGAAGAGGCAGACCAAACTCGTCACCGCATGGATCGAGATACACCGAGATGAGCTCATGGCTGACTGGAAACTCTGCCAATGATGAGAAAAACCTTTTACCATTGACCCCCTCCAATAATATGATCCCTACAGTATCTCAAGTCATCCCACTTGCTGATCACACACTCTCTCTCACATTCACGACAGGAGAAGTGAAATCTTTCGATATGAAGCCGTACCTCGATATCGGGATTTTCAAGGAACTTCAGGAAGACTCGATCTTTCGGACAGCTCAGGTGAAGTACGGTACTGTCGAGTGGCAAAATGGTGCAGACTTCGATCCTGAGTCACTCTATGAAAATGGTGTGACAGTGTAAAAAAATCTCTATGTGTAATTACCTTCTCATCCGTGATGAATCATGATATATTAGAATTCATGAGGTTTTTTATACCAAGAAGTGAAAAATCTGGTGATGGAGTGAGTCCATAGATCTCGGTGGTATGAAACGAAAGGATATCCTCGCTGATCTTGAATATATAGTCTGAGATATCAAGAAGTCAGAAATCCTCGGTGAATCATGGATTCGAGAAAATCTCGCAAAACCAAAGTGGCTCAATCCGAGTAAAAAAGAACTCTCGAAAGCTATGACACTTGAGGAATTTGAAGAAAAGATGAAGAATTGGAAGAAGAAAAAGTAGAGAAAGGTGGAGTATTTGGAGCTTGGGGATGGATTGTAGACTATTAAAAAAGATTTATTGACTCATCTACTTTATACGATTACTTCGAACTCCTGAGGCAGAGTGATGATCTCATATACCAATTCGATAGAAAAATACGTGATAGTTGAGAAATAGTTTACCAGAGACGAGACCAAGATCTATGCCTCACCTATAGATGAGAAAAACTTGGATGGGTAGCTTATGATGAAGAATCACAAGAAGTCCGATGAAGAGCTTGGAATATACTTCCAGAAGAACAAAATCCAGACCATCCACCAGAAGGAGAATGGGTAAGTAAAAAGGGAGTAAAATCTTATGTATATATTTTGAAATATTGAGTAAATATGGCTTTAGAAGATGCTATTCAAATTTAGTTTTGACTTCCAAATACATCTTCGATATACTTGATAAGCTAAGCATTTAAAAAAAGTAAATTTCATTTACTCACTTCGTGAACGGCATAACTTGGCGTTTTTTTAACACTTGGAAGACTTCGCTCACTCGGAAAAATAAACAAGCTTCTTTTTCCTCATTCCGCTTTTCTATCAACTATTTATTAAGTATATTTTCTTATGACTCTATATTCACACTCACTTTACCAGTTCACTCTTCTAGATAACAATATCTTAAAAAATGAGTGGACTGAAAAAACCGCCACTATGACACTAGAAGACTTTCAAGAAGCTGTCCAAAATCATGCAGGTTTTGCGATTGAGTACCGTTCACTAAATCTTCTGGTAGATACCCGTAATTTTAAATATACATTACCCGCAGAAAATAATGCTTGGACAGCAAAAGAACTTAACCCTAGATATTATAAGCTTGGAGTCAAAAAATTTGCTATGATCATGCCAGCTGAATATTTACAATATGTAAAAGATACACCAGCCCAAGATGGTAAATTTGCTTCCAGATACTTTGCTGATTATAACGAAGCTTTGGCTTGGCTTAGTGAATAATCCATTAACTATTTTCCACAATCTGTTTAATATTCTCTAGCCCTTTCTCAAAATCTTTGCCAACCACTTAGTCTAAATTTAAGAACATGTCAGCGACTTTGCTTATCATACTATATTTTCCGTTCATTGGACTAAAATGAATTTGGAACGAATCCGAGAGGCAGAAAAATATATTGATGAAGACTGAGTAGAAAGATATGAATTTACTGAAATCTTCAAGGATTTTTTATTACTGGCTTAAGTCAAAATTATTCTCTATTTCTTTAAAATCTTAATAAATTTCTTTTGACTTTAAATTCCCTTTCGATATACTTGATAAGTCAACTACTTATTAAGTATATTTTTATGTCATCACTCTCCCCTACCCTTTCATTTTTCATCTCACTTTCTCGTATAGAGACGGTACTCTCGCGCAGGCTCGATGCCAGACTCGGCGGACTCGGATGGTCAGACTTCCTCATCCTCTACGCTCTCTCAGTCACACCAGAGGGTCGCATGAGGCGAGTCGATCTCGCTGATACTATAGGACTCACAGCCAGTGGGATCACGAGACTCCTCCTCCCGATGGAGAAGATCCGACTCGTACGCCGTGAAGCGCACGACGGTGATGCTCGTGTGAGCTATGTCGCTATCGCGCCAGGTGGCGAGAATCGGCTCTCAGAAGCGATATCTCGCGCCGAGGAGTACTGCTCCGATATCATCCACTCAGCAGAGTCGACTGAAGTCGAGCGCGCGAACAACATCATCGCGAAGATGAGCAAGCGGATAGGGTAATTTTCTCGAAAATATATTTGATTTATTATTCATTTGTATATAATGTATGTATTCATGTATATAAACTATGGAAAATAACAAAATCATCATCTATCAGGGGAAGGCTGGCGAGATCGAGATCCGCATGGATCACGGTCAGGATACCGTATGGGCCCGACAGGATCAGATCGCAGAACTTTTCGAAGTAGATCGTACTGTTGTCACCAAGCATATTCGCAATATCCTAAAGACTGAAGAACTACAGAAGAATCAAGTATGTGCAAAATTTGCACATACTGCTAACGATGGAAAAACCTATCAAGTTATGTTTTATAATCTTGATATGATTCTTTCGATCGGATATCGCACTAACTCTAAAAATGCTATCAAGTTTCGTCAGTGGTCAACCGCTCGTCTAAAAGAGTATCTCACACAGGTTTACTCGATCAATCACAAACGACTCGATGAACTCCAGAAGACTATCCAGATTATTTCTGAGAAGAGTAAGTGAGACCTC
Source organism: Candidatus Altimarinota bacterium (assembly GCA_031375155.1). Lineage (GTDB taxonomy): Bacteria > Patescibacteriota > Gracilibacteria > BD1-5 > UBA2023 > JAGOMW01. The sequence goes on along the minus strand of JANMHM010000020.1, from coordinate 2,855 downwards.
TCACTCATAGAAGCTCGAGGATTTCTCGAGATCATCTCGACCTATACCGAGAGCTTCATCCTCCTCAATCAGTACGATGCAGGCAGTCTCGAGATCGAGTGAAGTACCGATATCACCTACATCATCGAGTATAGTGAGGCGCATACTGTCATCGGTGAGCTTCGGAAGAAGCTCATAGAAAAGTGAGAAGCGACAGATCTCTTCGGAAATGAAAAGGATGAGAGCTTCGTCGGTATCCTCTCATCGGTCATCGCGACTTTCGATAGCACCTACCTCTATCCTACCATTGAAGAGCAAGCAGCACATCTCCTCTATTTCATCATCAAGGATCATCCATTCAGTGATGGGAACAAGCGTATCGGAGCATTTCTCTTCGTCTGGTTTCTCGAAAAAAATCGTCACCGATTCAGGAAAAATGGTGAAGTGAAGATCAACGAAAGTGGACTCGTCTCTCTTGCACTCCTCATCGCCCAGAGCAATCCGAAGGAGAAAGAGATGATGATCAAGCTCGTGGTGAATCTCATCAATGAAAAATAGGAGAATTAGGTTCTCTCCTATTTTTTGGTATACTCTCACTATAGTCACTGTCCCTCCCCATCTCACCGACGAAGTACTCGAAGATATAGTACCAGACTACTCTGTCACTAAGACTTTCTCGAAGTACTCTCCGTAGGGTCCGAGCAAATACGGCAAGTGAGGATCCACAGCATATAAAGCTTTCGGACGCAAACAATCTAGAAAAATCAAAGAATATCTTGCAGGGTAAGAAAAAAATATTAGAATACAGACTCATATATTTTTAATTTATTTACATATGAAAAATCTCTATCGCGGTATCGCGATATGAACTATTGCGTTATTCGCATCTACGTCATATCTTTACGCCTCAGTGATCAGTACTAGTTCTTGAATACAAATATGTATCAAAAATAGTGGGGCCGCGTTTGTTATCGGAGAAGGTTTCAAAAAATGAGACTGTGCAAGAAATGAAAAGATAGTCATCGTAAATGGATTAGGACTCCAAGGACCAAAGGGTGATACTGGTGCTCAGGGGCCTACTGGAGAGGCAGGGGTTACGGGACCGCAGGGACCTCAGGGAATCCAGGGTGAGAAAGGAGATACGGGAGATACTGGGGAACAAGGTACTCAGGGAATCCAGGGTGAGATATGACCTACTGGTGCTACAGGGCCAGCTGGGGGTGATGGTTCGGGTACGCCAGGTCCTACTGGACCGCAGGGACCACAGGGTATAGAGGGACCACAGGGACCTACAGGTCCAAAGGGGGATAAAGGAGACGCTGGAGAGACTGGGGAAGCTGGTACTCCTGGAGCTACAGGACCGCAGGGACCTCAGGGAATCCAGGGTGAGAAAGGAGATAAGGGAGATACTGGAGACACAGGAGCAAAATGAGATACTGGTACCACAGGAGCTCAGTGAACAGCTGGACTCAGTGCATACGCTGTTGCTGTAGAAGATGGATTTATCGGAACCATCCCTAGTTGGCTTGAATCCCTTATAGGTCCACAGGGTCCTATAGGCCTTACAGGACCACAGGGTGCGAAATGAGATACTGGAGATACTGGACCTGTTGGTGCTACAGGACCACAGGGTACGACAGGAGCTCAATGAGCTACAGGACCGAAATGAGATACTGGAGATACTGGACCTGTTGGTGCTACAGGACCACAGGGTGCTCAGGGAATTCCATGAACCAATGGAACTAACGGAACAAATTGAGGTATCAGCGGACATGTTATAGTTGTCGGCACAGCAACTGCAGATGATGAATCATTGAGAAACGCTACTGCTAGTTGTCCTTCTGGAAAAGTCGCTATAGGAGGAGGATTCCGTACGTTAAATGTAAGTAACTCATCTGAGATAGTTGTCACTGAGAACTATCCTATTAGTACTACGACATGGCATGTACGAGCAGGGATCGATGCTACTGCAGCAGGAACAGATGATAGCTTCTCTCTACAGGCGTATGTAATATGTGCTAGCTCAAGCTAACCTAAGTTATATCCTTTCTTTTAAAATACTACTCTTTAGGAGTGGTATTTTTTGGAAAATAAAAAAAATGAATTTACAAAACTACTTTTTTTATTAGAATCTTTCTATACTCACATTCTAACTATAATACTATGACTCAAACAAAAAAAGAGGACGAAATCCTCGAAGAAGATGAGAAGACTCTAGAAACTCCCAAGACACATATCCCAGAAATCGCGAAGAAGGTTTCACGATTTGGTCCTCAGAATGCCAGTAAATTCGGAAAGTGAGCATCGAGTAGTAATCCTCAGCTCAAGCAACGTCCAGGACGAGCTGCCGCTCGCGGAAGATAATACCATACTTTTATGCCACTCAAACCTCCACATCTCGAGACAGAGGAAGAAAGAGCGCATGACTATACGGATACAAAATCATACTCAAAGATCGGAAAACAAGGTCCGAGCAAATATGGAAAGTGATGATCGAGAGTCCATAAGGCTATGGGAAGATCGAAGAAAAATAAGTAAAACTTTCTCTTGTCACTCCCCTACTCTCTCATCCGATCGCGTCGCCGAAGCCTCTCTCTCCAGATATCGAACGAGGGTGCGCTTATAGTGCGAGCTCCTCTCAGAATGTCACTCTCTCTGATCGAGGATTTTATCGAAAGGAAAAAAGGATGGATCGAGAAACACCAGAAAAAAATAGAGGTACGCTGACCGAGAAAATCCTACTCTGAGAGTGAAATCTACGAGCAAAAAAAACTCCTACGGGCCTACCTCATACCTCGTGTAGAGGAGCTTTGGGAAGATGAGAATCTTCCGAAATATACGAGTATAAAAATCACTAAATCTGAGAGAAGATGGGG
>JANMHM010000019.1:0-25078 GCA_031375155.1 Candidatus Altimarinota bacterium | reverse complement strand
TATCATCACTCGTGGATGAGCAGGATTCTCAGATGTAGCCAGATCAGGACAATCTAAGTCAGATAAGACTGCTTACTATGAACAGGTAGATAGATGACTCTGAGAAGCAGTAGAGATGCTCGCTGTAGTACGAAATAATATCAGATCTCTCCTCGGACTCTCTCCAGCATATACAGCCGATGACATCGTAGGAGGTATCATCGGTGGAGTGGGAGGAGGAAGCGGAAGCGGAAGCGGAAGTGGAAGTGGAAGGGGAAGTGGCAGTGGAAGTGGCAGTGGCAGTGGCAGTGGAAGTGGAAGTGGAAGTGTAATATGAGGATGAGTCTTTATCTACCGAGTGAAGGCTCTCACTTCTCAGACCCAAGCAGATAGGGCTCGTACAGATTTCTTAGCCCTCCAGTGTATATCATCCGTCGATGAGCTCCGTCGGATTAATCCAGATACCATCGGACCCGATAATCCAAATGGGTATGACTATAGTAAGTATAGATGACTCGGAAGGGATTGCTACTTCAATGTAAAAGATCATACTAATGTCATCGCTTGGTCCAAAAATCCAGAAGTGAAAAATCGTCCAGCCAATATTCCTGACTCCTGTCGTGTCGGGACAAAGTTCGTCGCCTATGCTGAGCGTGGTATCGTCCTTGCTGAGTGTGTGACTCGTGAATATGCCTATGGTATCGGGAAATCAAATCCGAACTGTACCAGTGATCCGAAAGCAATAGTCTTTGATCTGAATAGAATGCGAGGTAATAGCACCTTCCATATTACAAATACTACAGACCTCTCTGGGAGATCAATAATGTACTTTGATGAATGAAGCTATGCAAAGGGGCACTATGGTACTATACTTTTTACAAAAAATCCAGACGAAACAAAAACCTCAGAGGTTATTTCTGTCCGTATCGATCTCCGAGACGGACAATTTGACTCCGATATCCTCCCGAAGAAAATCACTAATGTTCCATCTCAGTACCAAAATGATGAATCCCCGACTTGGGGTGCGAGCTGGTTTCCTGATGATAAAGTATTATGGCAACGCTATGATGAAGTCTTCACAGAGCTTACCTCTCTTTCTCAGTGTCCTGGAGACTTCAGCTCTGCTGAAGCACGTTTGATTTGATGATATCGATCAGATACACCGATTGCAGCTTTTTCTCAGCTCGTCATGGGGCAACTCGATCATCCAAGTCGTAAGCTCCAACTTCTCGTATGAGGCGAGGCGACCAGAAATGCTGCAAAAGATATCTTTCTTCAGTCAGGATCTGTCTGGTATCTGAACTACCGAGTCCAGTATGGTATGAATCGATCGAGTCCATACACTGTTCCACTCAGGGAAGATAGAACACCATACCCTTCCGATACGACTAACTGGAGGTTTGGGAGTGCCCCGATCATTACAAACTTCTGATATAGCCCTTGTTCTTCTCAAGATCGTACAAACCAAGACTCTCTCATAAGAGCAGGATGTGTACGAAATATTCAGCCTGATATATTCAAATCATTCTTTTCCAATGTTCCTGACAGTGCCCAGTTTTCGTGGAGTACTACATCATGGTAACAAATAATATTTGCGAGCCTTGGCCCAAAATAATCCGAATAAGGATCTTCATAATAAAATATGGGGATTTTTTTGACTTCAGAGAGCCTTTCCATATGATGAATCTATCAAAAGCGATCGAGCGGCCAACACCCGCGAGCTGACAGAAGAAATACTCTTCCCGAGTAGACTAGACCTGTCCGAAGTCGAAACACTTCGTCAAAAAAATACAATCAAGTACCAGCCTCGGTGGCACCTTTCTCTTCAAAAAGAACCGAAGCACATGAATTATTTCGTGTGTTTTTATTTTTATGGAAACTATAGAACTTCTAAAATCCCTCGAAATTGAGCTTTTACAATCCGATACTCGTCATAATCTAGTACGGATAGATGAGCTCCTTGCTGATGATTTCTTCGAGTGTGGAAAATATGGAGATAGATTTGATAAAAAAGAATGCCTCGAATCACTTCCGAAAGAATCAGAAGAAAAGAAGCTTGAGGCAACTGAAATAAAAATCTACATGCTATCTGAAACTCTCGCTCAAGTACGATATGTAGGTAGGATCCAAAACCCCTGAGAATCTCCTACGACTTCGTTTCGTACTTCACTCTGGAGAAAAACAGAATCGTGATGGCAAATGTTTTTCCATCAATGAACCCTTCTAAAATCTAATAACTAATTCCTAATCACTACTACCTATGCACCGAACTCATACTGCCGGAGAACTCACATCATCTCATATCGGACAGACCGTCACCCTCGCAGGCTGGGTCGCCAATCGTCGTGACCACGGCGGACTCATATTCATCGACCTACGTGACCGCTATGGGATCACTCAGACGGTGTACGATCCGACAGAGAATCAAGATGCCTGGAAAGTGGCAGATACGTTCCGCTCAGAGTATGTCGTGAAGCTCACGGGGATCGTACGTGCTCGTCCAGCAGGCCAGACCAATGACAAGCTCTCGACGGGAGAGATAGAAGTCATCATCTCTAAAGCAGAGGTGATATCGAAGTCAGAAGTCCCACCATTCGAGATCACGGAGTATACTGGAGCTGCTGAGGATATACGCCTCAAGTATCGCTATCTCGATCTTCGTCGCAAGAGTATCTTCGATAAGATCGCCTTCCGCGCCGAGATGAATAAATATACCCGAGACTGGTTCACAGCAAATGGATTTCTCGAAGTGCAGACCCCGATCTTCACAGTCTCTTCTCCAGAAGGAGCTCGTGACTATCTCATCCCATCTCGTCTCCATCATGGGAAATTCTACGCACTTCCTCAGGCTCCTCAGCAATATAAGCAGCTCCTCATGGTCGGCGGAGTGGATAAATACTTCCAGATCGCTCCGTGTTTTCGAGATGAAGACCCGAGAGCGGATCGTCACTCGTGTGAGTTCTACCAGATCGACTGTGAGATGAGCTTCGTCGAGCAAGACGATGTGTTCGGTGTCGCTGAGCCTTTCGCGAAAGATCTCATTAACAGTATTACCTCTAAAAAAATCGTAAAACTCGCTCCAAATGGATCATTCCAGAGATTCACCCACCAGGAGGCGATAGCGACCTATGGTTCAGATAAGCCTGATATCCGTTTCGATATGCATTTCGAGGATTTCACGAGCGATTTTGCGAATTCTGGGTTTTCTCTCTTCCAGAAGACGGTCGCCGATGGTGGAGTGGTGAAAGCGATGAAACTCGAAGGGAAGACTCTCTCTCGATCTGAGATCGACTCACTCACCGAAGTCGCGAAGTCTCTCGGTGCCGGGGGACTTGCCTATATCATCTATGAGGCTGACGGTCCGAAGTCTCCTATTCTCAAGTTCTTCACAGGAAATGAGCTCGCCTCACTCGAAGCGAAGCTCGCACCACAAGCGTGAGATATGATATTTTTCTGAGCAGGAGAGTACAAGCAGACGTGTAAAGTCCTCGGCGGAGTGCGTCTCGCGTGTCGAGAGAGGTTTGACCTCGTGGACAAGAACGAGATCGCTTTCGCCTGGGTGACTGACTTCCCGATGTACGAGCAAAAGGATGATGGAAGCTATGACTTCGAGCACAATCCGTTCTCCATGCCTCACGGCGGACTCTCCGCATTCGAGGGAAACCCTGATCCGCTCTCGATCTATGGCTGTCAGTATGACCTCGCGTGCAATGGCTATGAGATCCTCTCAGGAAGCATCCGCAATCACAATCTCGAAGGTCTCGTGAAAGCATTTAACATCGTCGGAAAGGGAGAAGAAGAGGTGAAAACAAAATTCGGTGCGATGTACACCGCCTTCCAGTATGGTGTGCCTCCACATGGAGGATTCGCCTTCGGCTTCGACCGACTCCTCATGATCCTCCGTGACGAGGACAATATCCGTGAGATCTACGCCTTCCCGAAGAGTGGAAAGGCAGAAGATGCGATGATGAATGCTCCTGCAGAAGTCGACGAAGTCCAGCTTCGGGAGTTGCATATTAAGGTGAGGGAGACGAGTAAATAACATACTTTATTTTTATGGATAATTCTGATGACTACTTTCTGAATGTTCCAAATATTGTTATTGCAAATAGAAATAAGCATTTAGATTTAAATAATCTTGTGCTCGATTCTATTAATAATCTTGCAGATCTAATAAAGAATGAGATGGTTTCAGATAAAGACATTGAATTATTGAAAAATTTTCACTCAATTCGTAGAAAAATATTCCTTTCCTCATTCTTGATAAACTCCAATGAATATCAATGAGCAGTTGCAGCCTTAAGATCTCTCATTGAAAGTATTGAGACAGTTTTGATCTTTATGCTTTATCCTAATGAGCTTCATGAGCCACTTCAATTTATAGTTAAGGGAGAGATTGGTAAATTTGAAAAGTCTCAAAATAAATTACGTAAAACGATAAAAGATAGGTATGAATCCAATGAGTTGATATCAAAAATACTTATCGATTTACAATCTTTTAAGGATGTCTTCAGTTCTTCCGGGGCTCATTCAAATTATTTTATTAATAAATCATATTCTCATTTTGATCTCCATAAACAATGAGATGATTTACATATTATGGATGATACTGGTAGATATGATGAAGAGCACTATTTAATATTGAATCTATATCTTTTGAAGATTTTATTCCAGCTGATGAACATTATTCTTTATATATGAAAGGATTCTATGTTTTATCCGTTAATTAAATTTAATTTATGAGAGAAAAAGGCATCCTCCATAAAAAATTCAGTAAGGAACTTAAAGTCAAAATATCCTCAATTTAAGTATAATGGACTATTTACTTTTTAATAATCTCACCTCTCGGTGGGATTTTTCTTGTTTTTTTCTTTGCTATTCTGCCCGAGAGTCTTAGGATGAGCACATGAATACATTTCTCATCATCCTCGCTGTCGCTCTCATCATCTGGATTGCTGGTACACTCCTCGCTGTCCGGAGTATAGAAGAGCCGAAATATACTCTCGTCGAGAAGCGAGAAGGGTACGAGATACGAGAGTATGCGAGCTATATCGTCGCGGAGGTAGAGGTGGAGGGAAGTATGCGCGAGGCACTGACTGCCTGATTTCGCCAACTTGCGGGATATATCTTCGGAGGAAATACCTCGAAATCATCTATCGCGATGACCGTGCCGGTAATGGACACGATGAAATCCTCTGAAAGTATCGCGATGACCGCTCCTGTCATGGATACGCTTTCGAGCTCTGGGAAGCATATCGTCGCATTTACCATGCCGAGCCAGTATACGCTCGGTACCCTCCCAAAACCCTCTAATGCAAATATCCGCTTCAGAGTCGTAGAGGCATCCAGAAGAGCCGTACTCACCTATACTTGGTACGCGACAGAGGGAAGAGTCGATGCGAAGAAAAAACTCCTCACTGATGGAATCAGTCGTGATGGATATAAGATGAAAGGAGAAATCATCTCTGCTCAGTATAATCCTCCTCTGAGTTTTCCACTGCTTCGGAGAAATGAAGTGATGGTCGATATCGAATAATCCACTTGCAATTTTATAAAAGAGAGTATCTTAGATCTATACTGATTTTTCTATGAACCTCATCCTCTATCTTATAGCGTTTCTCGAAGGATTCACGACGCTCTCAGTCGAGATCATGGCAATACGCAACTCTATCTCTATCATCGGGAGCAATGCTATCGCGACCTCTATCATCCTCGGCATCATCCTCCTCGCGCTGAGCTATGGATACTATCGTGGCGGAGTGTACGCATCGCTACATAAGTGAGAAGCTATCAGGAAGAAGATATACTGGAATCTCATTATCGCATCACTCTTTTATACTTTTGTCTCATTTCCCCTTGAGAATCGACTCTTGAAGTCACTCCTCGACTCTGATATTGGTTATTTCTTGCCGATATTTATCGGGATTTCTGTACTTTTTATCGTTCCAGTATTTCTCGCGAGTCAGACCATCCCACTCCTCTCAGAGCTCATCGACGACAAGCGGAAGGCAGTGATCATCGGGAAGCTCCTCTTCTTTTCGACGATTGGGTCATTCATGGGAAGTGTAGTAACGTCGCTCGTGTTTTTTTCTACTATCTGAGTCGAGAAATCTATAATCGTGAATGGACTCATCCTCGCGAGCCTCTCACTCATCCTCCTCCTGACTTTTGCCCGTAAGGAAGGATCTCTCACCCTGAAAATCGCTAATAGTGTATATCTTCTCATCCTCATGTTCCTGCTCTCACTCGATATATCTAGCCTCACTGCAGCACCGAACCAGGTATATCAGCATAGCTCGGAGTACAATGATATCAAAGTATTGGACACTGGAACCACGAGACTCTTCCTCATGAATGGATCTCATAGTTCGGGACTCACTGTCGCTACAGGAAAGAGTCATTTCGGTTATATACAGGAGATCACTCGTATCATGGATAGAGAAAGACCGAAGAAAGTACTTATCATATGAGCAGCAGGATTTAGCCTTCCACAGGATATCGCTGGACGAGACTATGTCGAGAAGGTCGATGTATGTGACATCGACGGAAGTCTCGATACGATCGCGGAGACGTATTTCCTTCAGGAAAAACTCGATCCAAAAATAGTATTTTCGAAGGAGTCTGCCCGGTATTTTATCTATAAAAAAATCCGCGCAGGGGAAAAGTATGATTTTATATTTCTCGATGCGTATAATGGAAGGATATCTATACCCTCAGAGCTTCTGACAAAGGAATTTTTCGACAGTGTAGAAAAGATACGAGGGGATACTCTCGCTATGAATATCATCATGGATAGAGACCGCAGCTCTGTCTTCTCAAGCAAACTTTCTGATACTCTCATTTCGACCTTTGGAGATATCTATATCAGTGCGATGAATAAAAATACCACAAGCTCCTATGATAACTTCATAGCCATGAACAAAGACGAAAAAAACTATACAAAACTCGATATGACAGGCGTATGAATATATATGGACAATATCAACACTCTCGAGATAGATAAATATAATCTCTTTTATAAAAATAAGACGAACTAGTATCTCCTAGATAAGCTTCTCTATATCCCCCTTCATCGAGATTCTTTCCTCGTTCGATTTCTCGGTGTTGTATCATTTTTATGTGTATATGAACATCGTTTCTGTAAGGCTCAGACGAATTAGTTGCTAATATATAGAGTTTCATATACTGCAATAATATTATTAACCCAAATAGTGTATGTATTCGTCTGTTTCTCTGCGAGTGAGATCCCTCACAGCGCTCCTGGCTGTCATGATCTGAGTTACCGGTTCTGGTTTTTCTGTTGCAGAGTGAGCTCCTCTCGATAATATCGGTGCCATACGGGCTGCAGCGTACTCGCTGAGACTCCTCGACTCGGACTATGCTGGTCCAGCTATCATGGCTCGTCGAGATAGTGATAATACTACGAGTGATATTGGATTCACAGCATCTGGTGATCTCGATACAGATACACTCTCTGCATTTTGTGGTCTGAACTCGTGTTTTGTCACGACTTGGTACGATCAGAGTGGCAATGAGAAGAATGCAACTCAGATAACTCCGAGTATGCAACCACGGATCGTAAGTGGTGGTGAACTCGAAATGAGTGGTGGTCATCCAACTCTTTACTTCTTCGGAGGACAGTCACTCAGTGCGAACTGGGGATCAGGGTATACGAGCTATGGACATAGTGCTGTCTACTCCCGTGACAATATAACCTGGCCATTCGGATCAGTGTATCATCAGGGACCAGGATGGTCGCCAGGATGGATACATGCCATAGAGGGCAATGGTCCGTTCAATTTTGGTCTCAATAGTGAGAATTTTATCAAAACAGGTGGCCCTGGAAATGCAGGTGGTGACGGACTCAATAGTACCAATTCCATAGCTATAGGAACCGTCGGCGTCTATACGATGAATGCTCCAATCGGAAATATTGCTCTCTATCTCAATAATGTTCTCGAGGTCTCGGCTACTCGTACATGACTCGCACCTATAGTAAATAATGTTCGCATCGGATCATGGGATGATGGGCAGACCCGATATGCATATTATTATCTCTCTGAGATGGTATTCTACAGTGAGGCACTTACAGATACTGATCGTGAGGCATTCGCCGTGAATGAGCAGGTCTACTATGGCCTCGTCTCAGCTCCGAGTGCTCCAACTAGTCTCACAGCTACGGCAGCAACGACAACCGTCGCTCTCAGCTGGACAGTTCCAGTCTCAGACTATCCAGTGACAGACTATCAGATCGACTATCGTCTCTCGACGGCGACAGGCTGGACGACATTCGCTGATGGGGTTGGGAGTGGGACGACAGCAACACTCTCAGGTCTCACAGACTCAAAATCATACGATATCACAGTGAGGGCTATCTCTCTCGCAGGTACAGGGACTATGAGCTGATCGATCACGGTCGTGACACTCGATGGAACCGCTCCAGTTGTGACTCTCGTCGGATCAGGGGTCATGAGTATCGTTCGTGGATCTGTATTTTCAGACTCTGGTGCAACTTGGTCAGATGCTGTGGATGGTACAGGCACCCTATCAGTCGCAAGCTCTGGATCGGTGAACACCGCAACCGCAGGAATATATATCCTCACCTATACAAAAGCTGATACAGCAGGAAATACAGGATCCACAACTCGTATGGTGACGGTATTGGTCCCAGTCATTGTCCAGTCTTCGGGTGGTGGAGGAGGTTCATACAGTGCCCCAGCGACAATAGTCACTCCATCGACTACTCAGTCTGGATCTGTTGTTGCCTCTCCTACTGCGACTTCATCGAATCCAGCGATTACTCAGGATCACTTCGATAGAAAGTCAGCCGACTTCAAAAAATCCAAAACACTCACGACGACAACCACTCTCAAAAAGGGAACACAGGTCATCGTCTACCGAGTCCTCCCAAGTGGCAAGCAGGTCAAAGTTGGTACAGTTCGAGTCTTCAATGGCAAGATCACATATATAACGAAGACCCCAGGTAAGTATATACTGACCCAGAAGTAATCATCAAAAAGCTCCTCCAATATTTGGGGGAGTTTTTTTGTTCTAATTCAGTAATAGCTATATCAACTGCTCTATATCTCCTCTCATCGAGAGAGGACTGGTGTTCGGTGCATATCGCTCGACTACACGACCTTCGCGGTCGATGAGGAACTTCGTGAAGTTCCACTTGATCGCGTCTCCGAGGAGTCCTCACTGTTCTCACTTCAGATACTGATAGAGTGGGTGAGTACCGTCTCCATTCACCTCGATCTTCGCGAAGAGTGGGAAGGTGACACCATGATTGATCTTACATGCGCTTTCCATAGCTTCATCCGTGAGAGGTTCCTGGAAAAACTGTGATGAAGGGAATCCGAGTACCATGAAGTCATCGCGCGAGTAGGTATTCCAGAGTGTCTCGAGGTCTTCGAACTGTCATGAGAGTCCACACTCTGTGGCAGTATTGACGATGATAAGAACTTTTCCTCGGTACTCTGCGAGCGTCACTTCTTCGCCATTTGCTTTTTTCACGGAGATTTCGTAGAGAGACATAGATTTTTAGATTAAGATATGATATGAGTATATCTATTTTCGTATGTATGGGAAGTGATATTTTATTTGCTTTTCCTCGGTTTTCTCTATTATCAGCATATTACCCTCTTCTTGTGCTATATCTCTTTTTCTAACTTTTTATGAAAATTACGCCAATACACATACTTATCTATGCGCTTATTGTCACAGGGGCTCTCTTTATCACAGAGAATTTTTATCATCCTGTCTATTTGATCCAGATGACTCAAAAAGTACTCTCTTTTCTCCTCGTTCCACTTTTTATCACATACCTTTTGGGTCAGACGATCGGAAGATTTGGTCGTATAGAAAAATCAAGCATTATCTATGGTGTGAGTTTTGGACTCCTTTCAGTGCTCATTATAGGAGTGACATACCTACTTCTCAGAGATACGATAGACTGGAAAGGGATACAGACTTCTATAGAAGCACGATGAGTCAATGAGACTACATTTCTCTTGGCTTTTGGATACATCATGTTTGGGAATTCATTGATCGAGGAATACTTCTTTCGGGGAGTTATATTCCGAAGTCTGTTCGAAAGACTCCCAGTTTTTGCTTATATCATAAGTTCACTCCTATTTTCCTTATATCATCTCGCTATATTCGGAACATGGTTTTCGGGATATATTCTCTTTCTGGCACTCTTTGGACTATTCCTCTGATGACTCTTTTTTGCTTGGCTTTATAGGAAGACATGAGGAGTTTGGTGAGCGTGGATATTCCATATTTTTGCTGATTTTGCAATACTCGTCATCTGATTTATAGAATTATTCTCTTAACTTCTTCTCTATGCGTATCTGATTTATAGGTCTCGGACTCATGGGTATCCCTATGGCGAAAAATATCATCTCGAAGTGAGGCGATCTCACTGTGTGGAATCGTACTCCAGAAAAGGTGAATGAGCTCGTATCTCTCGGTGCCAAACTCGCCTTGAGCAAGATAGAACTCGCAAAAAATATCGATATCCTCATCACTATGGTGACGGCAGGAGAGGACGTCGATGATGTCATTTTTGGGAGTGATGGTATGATAGACTCACTTACTCCATGAGGTATCGTCATCGATATGTCTACTATAGGAGTCAAGTGGGCAGAGAGTATCGGTAAGAGACTTTCTGATCGGTGAATTTCTTTTCTCGATGCACCTGTCACAGGGAGTACACCGAAGGCGATCACAGGAGAGCTCACGATATTTGTCTGAGGAGAGAAAGAAGTGTTCGAGAGAGCAAAGCCTATCCTCGCTATGATGGGAACCAATCTCCAATACATGGGAAAAACGGGAAATGGTCAAGCGATGAAACTCATCAACAATACCCTCGTTGCCTATTCGATGATCGGACTCTCAGAAGTCATGAAACTCGCGAGCGCTATGTGACTCTCACCGGGTCGGAGCGCTGAAGTGATCAAGACGCTTCCCGTGAGCTCTCCCTATACTGCGATGAAGGTCGATAACTTCGTCCGAGATGAGTATCCGATGATGTTCTCGCTCGCGAACATGGCGAAGGATATATCGCTCGCTCATAGTGAGATGGAAAAATACGGTCTCTCACTCGATATGCTCACTCTCGCAGAGATACTCTATACTCGATGAGTGGAAGAGGGAAGAGGCGGACTCGATGTATCCGCTATTGGGAAGATTTCCTTATAAAAAAATAAGCAGAGAGTTCTGCTTATTTTATATATTCTTTATAGAATGATGAGGAGATTATTTCTTTTGACTCATTCCGAAGAGAGCTCGTATGAGCCCGAGTATCAATGCAAATACGAGAGCAGGAATGAATCCACTCACTGAGAATCCATCGACGAGATTTCCTGTGAGCATGACCATGAGACCCGTGATGAGAAATGATATAAGTCCGAGCGTGAGGAAATTGAGTGGTGCTGTCACGATACGAGCGAGTCCTCATACAAGGAGATTCACGATCGCAAATACGATACCGACGATAAGTGCTGTCCAGTAGGTATCGACATCTACTCCAGGAACGACATATGATGCGAGTATGACCGCGAGTCCCGAGACCAGAAATTCGATAAGAAGTGCCATAATGAGGAAGTTAAGAAAATAAAACTCTATAGTACAGAGATTTTTATTAAAAAAACGTACATAAAAAATCTTCCGTATAAAATATTGTATCAAAAGAATGGCATATTGCAAGCATCGAAGGAATAAGGGAGAGACTTATTTTATAAATCATTTGCTAATGTAAATAAAAGTATAGAATTACAATTATACGTATTTTCTTACCTTCCTTACCTATGGTATCCTTTTCTTTTTTCTCGAGAAAAAGTATCGCATCTCTCACACTCTCTACGATGATGCTTTCCCAGTTCAGTCCTTTTGCACTTCCCGCGACGTTTGCGCTGACTTCTACATTCACGACATTTGAAACGGTAGCAAATGTAACTGCAGTATCAGAAGTGAAAGCTTCACGTACGCTTCAGGCAAACGCGACGCCATGAAATAATGAAACTATCACGATCGGTTCATGTTCTGTCGCATTCGTCAATGGTGCTGGTGTCGGTGATAATACTATCAATAGTGATGACATCGACTGTACAGGATGAGCCTTTATCTATAACTATACTCTTACCAATCCTGGAGTCCAGAGAACTCCTACAGAAATCGCTGATCTTCTCGACATGCTCACAAGTGTATCAGACGGAGTACATGGTTCTTTGGCAGTAAGTACAGGTTCGGCGACTACGACGACATTCACTACATCTGGCACTGAAAATTCCGGATCCAATATTACCTTTACTGATAGTACTGGAGGAGATGTCACTGCGGTAACTACAGTTACTGGTGTTGTGCCTGTCGCTGCAGTACCTCAGACTATAGATTTCACCCCTACTATGCCGACATCGGGAGAGACATTTCGTGCGACACTTTCGGGAACCACCTATGATCATACGGTCGTATGAACTGAGACTGTATCATCAGTTGTCGCAGCACTCGTCTCGCTGATGAATGCTGACCCATCAACGACATGTGTAGATAATGATCCACAAATCACGTGTTCAGCTGATGTTGCGGGAGTGCCGTTTACGTATGCAGCTACTGTCGTAGATATTACTGCTCCGACTATTTCTGAGACGACACCAGTGCCTGTATCGGGCAGTGGGAGCACTCCAAGTTATACATTTGCTTCAGATGAAGCTGGAATTATTACGTATGGTGGAGACTGCTCCAGTCCTACTGCTATAGCAATGTCAGGGTCAAATACTATCACATTCAATACTCTCTCAGATGGTCTCCACTCCAACTGTACGATCACCGTCACTGACAATGCATCCAATACAGGAAATACTCTTACTAGCTCTGCATTTACCATAGATGCGACGTCTCCAAGTGTCGTCCTCACTACGAGTGGCCCAAATCCTACGAACGATGACTTCACTGTCACGGCGACATTCTCTGAGTCAGTGACAGGAGTCACTCTCTCTGATTTTGTACTGACAAATGCTACAGGATCAGCATTCATCCCACTGAGTCCGACTGTATATACGATCCTCGTAAGTCCACTCGGTAACGGTCCAGTGACTATAGATATGCCTGTCGCAGCTGTAGTCGATGGTATCGGAAATCCGAGTACTGCTGCTCCTCAGCTCTCTGTCACGTTCGACGGTATCGACCCAAATGTGGTCCTTTCTGCGAGTTCTACTGGTCCGACCAATGCACCATTTGTCCTTACTGCGACATTCTCTGAGTCAGTCACAGGAGTGACAGTATCTGACTTCGCTATTACCAATGCGACAAAAACATCATTCACGATAGTGAGTCCGACGGTCTATACAGTACTCCTCAGTCCGTCATCCAATGGTCTTGTGACCGCGAACATGGCTCCCTCTGCTGCTGTAGATCTTGCTGGAAATAATAGTACAGCAGCAACATCATTTTCTCGTGTATATGATACTGTAGCACCTGTGATTTCTGAGATCACTCCAGTAGCAACTCCAACAAATGATGCAACCCCAGATTATACCTTTACGACGAATGAGACGGGGACTATAAGTTATTCATGAGCGTGCTCGAGTACTACTACCGGAGCAACAGTCGGGTCCAATACTCTCACGTTCAATACTCTTCCTGAGGGAATGTACTGAAGCTGTATGATCACCGTGACTGATGTAGCGACTAATGTGAGTACTCCTCTTACGATTTCTTCATTTATCATAGATACGACTTCTCCTGGTGTCGTCCTCACGACGAGTTCTCCAGATCCTACGAACGATGACTTCACTGTAACGGCCACTTTCTCAGAATCAGTCACAGGAGTCACACTCTCAGACTTCATCGTGACTAATGCTACAAAATCAGCACTCACTGTACTAAGCTCGACTGGATATACGATCCTCGTGAGCCCACTCGGTGATGGTCCAGTAACCACCGATGTCGGTACATGAGTCGCTATGGATACTGCAGGGAATACGAATACGGCAGCATCAACACTCTCCGTCACCTATGATGGGACAGATCCAAGTGTCATACTTTCCGCGAGTATATCTGGTACTACGAATGCAGCATTTACCGTCACGGCGACATTCTCAGAATCAGTCATTGGGGTGACGGTATCTGATTTCGTCGTGACCAATGGTGTCAAAACACTATTTACCGCACTGAGTGCTACAGGATATACTGTTCTCGTGACTCCTGTCATTGACGGTCCTGTGACTATCAATATGCCTATCGCGGCTGCAGTCGACCTCGCAGGCAATAATAGCTCTACGCCTACAGGACTCTCCCTATCCTACGATGCGACAGCGCCTACAGCGAGCGTAGTGTACTCCAATACTGGGAATACGAACCAAGCGGTCCTCACCACTCTTACCGGAGCCAGTGAATCTATAGTGGTGACCAATAACTCTGGTTCTACTCTCTACACATTTTTGAGCAATGGAACATTTACCTTTGATTTCTCTGACCTTGCTGGAAATACTGGATCTACTCTCGCGACCGTCGCTAATATCGATACGACTCCTCCTGTCGTCACACTCTCTGGGTCCGCTACTCTTACCCTCGTACAGGGTGCCTTATACACAGAAGATGGAGCCTCATGGACAGATAATGTCGATGGATCGGGAGATATCCTTTCTCCGAATTCTGGTAGTGTAAATACAGCACTCGCTGGTGTATATATACTGAGCTACTTCTATGTGGATACCGCTTCAAATACGGGAAATATCGTCACTCGTACTATCACTATCACTGATCAGACTCCACCTGTCACCATACTCTCTGGATCTGTCGCTCTGACTGTCTCTCTCGGCTCTGTCTACACGGATGCATGAGCCTCATGGACAGATAATGTCGATGGAACAGGGAATACCCTTACTGGAGCATATTTTGCTACAGGATCATTCACTCTTTCTGGCTCAGTGAATACCTCCCTACTCTGAACATACACCCTGACGTACGATAAAGTCGACCTTGCTGGTAATGTAGCGACAGGCGTCACTCGTACCGTTACCGTCACCGATCAGACTCCTCCTGTCGTCACTCTCTCAGGATCAGCTAGTCTTACGATTGCCCACGGCTCTGTCTACACAGATGCATGAGCATCATGGATGGATAACGTCGATGGTAGTGGAAATACACTTACTGGAATATATCTTGCTACATGATCATTTGCACTCACAGGTGCAGTAAATACAGCCACTATTGGCACCTATATACTCACCTACAAAAAAGTAGACACTGCAGGAAATATTTCCATAAGTGGTACACGTACCGTCAGTGTTACCGATCAGGTCGTTCCCGTCGTCACGCTTCTCTGAGCCTCGACAATGAGTCTCGTCCAGGGAGGTGTCTACACCGATGCCTGAGCATCATGGACAGATAACGTCGATGGAACAGGAAATACACTGACCGGAGTATATTGATCTTCTGGTTCATTCGCACTTTCAGGCTCAGTCAATACTTCTATTGTCGGTACATACATACTCACGTATAAAAAAGTAGACCTTGCATGAAATAACTCCCTCGTAGTCACTCGTACAGTGAGTGTCACAGCACCAGTAAGTACTGGAGGTGGTAGTAGCTGAGGAGGTAATAGTAGCTGAGGAGGTGGCGGCGGATCATGAAGTCCTATAGTCCTCCCTCCTGCGACTTCTTCAGGAAGTGTCTCGTCGAGTGGGGTGACATCTACAGGAGCAGATATCATCATACTAAAAAAACCACGCAAGATAAAAAAATTCAAGCCATATGCTATGTACGTAGACATCAGATGAATGACACTCTATGAAACACCAAGCAGTACAGGTGCTTCCGCTGGAAAACTCAAGATCAATACTCAAGTGACAGTCATAGAAGTACAGGAACTCTGGATAAAAGTACAAACTGATACACTCGTTGGCTGGGCACTCAAGTCTCAATTTCGACTCAAGAAAATCATAAAGAGTCCCCAGCCAGTCACGATCACTTTAGTATTACCAAGTGTTCTCTATACCAATACAAGCCGTGTGAATGTTCGCGAAAAATCTACAGCAAACTCTAGACTCCTCGGATATTTAGAACAGGATCGGAAGGTAGAAGTGGGTGAGGAAGATGGGGAGTGGGTAAAAGTCAAAACAATCTACTTCCCCTATGCAGGATGGGTCAAACGGTCTCAATTACGAAGTACTAAGTAAATTTACTACTACGAGTTTTAGACTCAAGTAGAAATGAGGAGGATTTTTCTCTCTCGAGTCATCTGCTTTATCTCGTATTCTCTCTTACACGCCTCACTTCTTGAGGCGTGTTTTTCGCTATAGACGAGCTCTACTGGACGACGGATACGAGTATATTTGGCTCACTTTCGATCATCACTATCATGCTCTCATACTCGTCTCTCGAGATCGGTCGTGATCCCCGTATAGAGTGTGCCATCCGCACAGCGGAGGATGTAGGTGAAGTATGGCATTTTTACTTTCGGAGGATTTCGATATCTGTGATATACCTCGTCATATTTTCACTGTCTTCTGTATATCTGATCGTAAGTGACCGAGATCAGATGCGAGTCGAGGACTTCTTGTTTGGTCCTTCGAGGGAGTATGGGATGATATCTCTTTGCATGAAAGATTCGAGACTTGTATATATAGTATCGGCAAGCGCATCAGCTGAGAAGATATAGTTATCTCGTATTACCACTTCAGCCTCTCCCATACCAGTATCAGTGAATCTTAAAAGATACCCATCTAGAAGTATATCTACAAAGGTGCGAATTTTTTCTAAAACAGTATCTGCGACAATCAGATTATACATATTCTTCTTTTTTCTTAGCTCTCATCTCAGCAAGACGAGTAGGTATAGTATCTGCGAGTTCACGGATATGTTTTTTACTTATTGCTCGGGCTTCTTCGAGCGTATAAGCAACCTGTCATTTATGTGTTGTCGGCATAGGTGAATCTTAGGATAGATATAGTATATAGAAAACGAGAGAAATGCAATATCTGACTCTTCGAAGCTTGAGCGAAGAAGAGAAAAATATTAAAAATGAGAAAATAAAATTGACAAATATTATATAAAAAGTATAACATAATAATGTTTACAAAACTAGATAGGGCATATATGAATTTAGCTATTTGAGTCTCTAATTGCGACAATAGGGATTGTAAAGTATGAGTTGTACTAGCACTGAGGTGCTGACTGAATATATATGCTTACTGATTAAAAGATAAAAAACATGCTGAAGAACAACTCTTCTCTAGTACAAATTGACTTGATGTGGATTGATCTACATTATATGTAACTCTTGAACCATGTATACATCGTAAAACAATTGGATGTATAGACTGTGTATTATCAATAATTAATCATGGTATTTCTAGAGTTGTGATTGGTCTTATTGATCCTAATCCTCGTATTTTATGACGAGGAATCTCGTTTTTAGAAAATAATGGTTGTGAAGTGCACATAGCTCCATCTGAGATATGATTGGCAATAAGAAATACAATGCCCGAATGGATAACGAGGCAAGAGGCAAAAGGGCAAACCTAAGTAATTTTAATATTTCTCTACTCCAGCTCCAGGTACTCATCTATCCTCACTTGCCACACGAATTCCTGGACGTGGGAGACGAGTATCATCGTCCCTTCATATTCGTCGAGGGCTTTCGCGATCACTGGTAAGTGTCGGAAGTTGATATGATTAGTCGGCTCATCGAGGATGAGGAGTCCTGGTTTTTCGAGAGCGAGCTTCGCGAACACGACGAGTCACTTCTGTCCTTCACTGAGCGCTCCGATCGGAGTCGCCATGAGCTCACCGGTGATGAGAAATCCACTTGCGAATGAGCGGAGATCCTTGTCGAGAGCCTTGCGACCTGAGGCTTCGAAGAGACAGTCATAGACTTTCTGAGAAAAGTCGAGATTCGAGAAATCTTGACGGTAGTAGCCGATTTTTACATTTGGTCCTATGACGACTCACTTCGCTGTCCCTTTTGCTATGGATTCGAGAAGCGTCGTCTTACCGATACCATTGGGTCCTGAGAGGAGGAGATGGCGATTTTTCCCGAGAGAGATACTCGCGCTCATCTCTGCTGCCTGGTGATTGCGTATGACCTGGAGACTTGATATCTGTATGATCTCACCACCGATCCCTTCCTGATGTGGTATTTTGAAGTCACGGATAGTCTTATCTTCACGTCTTGCATCGCCCTTCATCCCTTCGAGTTCTTCCGCTTTCTCGACCATTTTTTTCGCGACGAGACGGAGCTTTCCTCCCTTGTGGGCAAAGACATTTGCTTGATCTTTATTGGCTTGGATTTCTTTATCGAGACGAGAATTGGCTCGGTTCTGGGACTCGATACTCCGTTCGACTTGCTCGAGAGCATCATCGTAGTTTCCGACGAATTGCTCGACCTTTCGACTCCAGATATCCAGATAGAGGATACCGTCGGTAAACGAGTTCAAAAACTCAGCATCATGTGAGATCACAAGTACCGTGCCTTCATATTTCTGGAGAAATGCAGTCATATGCCAGATCCCGTCTGTATCGAGATTGTTCGTCGGCTCATCGAGAAGGAGGATATCTGGCTTCTGGATGAGTGCCCCAGCGAGGAGAAGTCGTGCCTGTTGTCCACCAGAAAAGCTCGATATAATGCGCTCGGTGAAGTCTGCGAATTTGATCTCTTTCGGTGGAGCGAAGTTCACCGCATCGAGAACTTCGAGGATATCACGGTCGATATTGTGTGCGTCACTGCGAGAGTACTTGCGGAAATACGCGCCGAGCGTGAGTCCCTTGTCTTCAGTATGCATAACCTGACGTGCGATACCGATATGTTTTCCATTGGTTATCAGGATACGTCACTCATTGACTTTGTATTCTCCCGTGATCATCTTGAAGATAGTCGATTTTCCTGCCCCATTTTGTCCCATGAGGGTGATCTTGGATCCTTCACGCACGGAGAAACTTGCCTCATCGAGGAGCCACTTCGGTGCTACATATCCATAGGTGACTTCGTCGAATCGGATGATGACATCTCATTTAGCCATAGTTTTTTGGGGTTATTTTCGGGAGAATTGTATGGAAAAGTCGAGAAAAGTAAAATCTTTATAATAAATTATAATATTTTTTTGACAAATATTATAAGAAGAGGTATACTACAGTTACTATTATTTACCATACAATCTATATGTCTCTTCAAGTAACTGATTCAGTCAAATACACTAGTAATGTTCCTTCTCTTCCATTTGGTGGTAAGGTTCCGGGTTTTGTGTGAGCTAATATACCAAATTTTAAAGAATCTCTTTATAATATTGATTATGGTATAGCAATTTTAATGTGACCAAGAGATGATATTTCTCGTAAAATTGGGGCATATAAAAAATCTCAATGAATGCCTATTCTTTCACCAGAAAGAGAGGCAGTAGTTAAGAGTGATATGTTTGAATGTCTCAAGGTAAAGGCTCATAAAGTAAAACATATTTGACAAACTCGTATTCAATCCGACCGTTTTTTGGGACGTTATAATGAAATATTCAAGAGATGTACAAAATCGTGATACTACGAATGTCGAGTTGAGTGGATTGAATTTTGATGCACTACGAGGCGAGATAGATGTCGTTAATAGGAAGATTGTAGAGCTTGTAGCACTGAGAATGCAATTATTTGTAGGACAGACATTTATCCCCTGATTTTGAATCGCTCTACTGGCTGATCCTACTAATAATTACCCAGAGATGTTTGCTGAACTTGATGGGCTTTGTATGGCTTGAAGATGAGCAAAAATACCATTAGCTGATGATAGATTATGGTAATAAAAAATCCCCTCAATTTGAGGGGATTTTTTATAGCATTTTTCATTTCCAGAGAGACTTGTCAATGAGATTTCTCTTCATTTATTGTTAATGTCATGCGGATATGATAGTATTTCTCATATTCACCTCTCTCCTATGACGATTATCCACTCTACTGATCCCTCTTCGAACTTCGCGCCTCTAGGCTCTGTCGAGTCTACCTCAGAGGATGAGATCGTCCGTATCGTCGACTATTCGAAAAAAGTCCAGAAAGAGTGGGCAGATACGCCTCTCGAGAAGCGTATACAGCTCCTTCGAAGTCTCTATGATGACTTCGTAGAGAAAAAAGAGGATATCGCGAAAAGTGTCGCAAGTGAGATGGGCATGCCGATACGCCTCGCACGAGATGAGGTACAGTATGGGCTCAATTATTATCTCTGGTATCTCGATAATGCAGAGAAGTACCTCTCTCCAGAAGTCGTATTCGAGAGTGATACTGAGATACATGCTGTCTTCTATGAGCCAAAGGGAGTCATCGCTGCGATCACACCATGGAATTATCCGTTTATGCTCTGTAGCTGGGCGTGTATCCAGCCTCTCATAGCAGGGAATACGGTCGTCTGGAAGATATCGAAAGAGGTCATCCTGACAGGAAGTATCATCGGTGCTATCATCGAGTGATCTTCTCTCCCGAAGTGAGTCTGGACAGAAGTCTATGGAGATGGATCAGTAGGAGAGCTCCTCACCGATCAGGATATAGATGGCATCACCTTCACAGGAAGTACTGCAGTAGGGAAGTCTCTCTCGAAAAAAGCCCTCAAGAAAAATATCACTGCTGTCATGGAACTCGGTGGATCTGCTCCTGGTATCGTCTCTGAAGATGCTGATATCGACGCGGTACTCGAGACGATATACTTCATGCGATTCTCGAACTCTGGTCAGATGTGTGATGGACTGAAGCGTCTCATCGTCCATACGAGTCGCTACGATGAGCTCATCGAGAAACTTTCAGCGAAACTGCTCTCGAAAAAAATCGGAAATGCACAGGGTGAAGATACTGATATCGGTCCTGTCATATCCCTGCATCAGCTCACGATCCTCGAAAAACAACTCTCAGAATCTCTCGCTCTCTGAGCAAAAATCCTTTTCGAACATACACCAAATACTATACTCCAGGGAGCATATATGTCACTCTCTCTTATCGGGAATATTTCTCGTGATATGCCGATATGGAAGGAGGAAGTTTTTGGTCCCATACTCCCTGTCATTTCCTATAGTACACTCCATGAAGCGATCGAACTCGCGAATGATACATCGTATGGACTCTGAGGGTATGTATTCACAAGAAATCAAGATACATTTCGCTATATTGCTCGTCATATCCAGAGTGGTATGGTACAGTGGAACAATGTGAACTACTGTATCCCGTCAGATCCATTTGGTGGATATAAATCTTCTGGTATCGGTCGTGAGCATGGAAAGTGGGGATTCCATGAACTCTGTAATATAAAAGTCATCTCTGAATCAAAATAAATATGCAGGATTTCTCTCTTTTTTTCGTCATCCTCGGGACACTTCTCTATCTTATAGGATTTATTCCTTATATGTACCATGTATTTCATGGTCGAGTCGTACCGCATCCATTTAGCTGGACTATCTGGGCGATACTCTCTGCTATCAGTACCTATGCACTCATGAGCTCTGATGGCGTGACTGACTCTCTCTTTACGCCAGTGATCCGTACTATAGCACTCTCTCTATGATGAGTGGTATGATGGTTTTTGATGCGTAGGATTGCTATCAGTATTTTTGATTACTTTTTCTTATTTCTTTGAGTAATCTGTATTTTTATCGCTTCATACTACGGTGTACGAGAGGCCATCATACCGACGATCCTCGTAGATTTTCTCGTCCTTTCTCCGACTCTGAAGAAAATCTGGAATGATCCAAACTCAGAAGATATACTGGCATGGGTATTTATATCACTTTCACAGATATGCATACTTCTCTCATTGGATCACTATACACTTCAGAATTCACTTTTTTGGGCATATCAAGTCTTCATAAATATATCAGTGGCTTTATTTATCTATCGTCGTAGACTTTCTCTCGCACACTGGAAATACTTTTTTCTGCGACTCGCATCTCGATTTTCCTATAAATAATTTCTATTTTCTCACTTATCTCTATGCAAAAATCTCTCGAAACAGCCCTCGAATATGCCAATACCTGGACGGACATCATCCGTCTCGATAAGCATCCTGACAAGAAAAAATCCGAATGGATCATTTCAGAATCACTCTATAATTTCTCTGAGCACTTCAACAAGTGATGGCTCGAGAATCGTAAGTCCGTCACTCAGTGAGGAATGTGGGCAGCGACAGAATACGCTGGTCAGTGAGCAGTCTTCTCTGATGTCCTCGGGCGTGAGTATATCGACTGGCTTGGAGGGTATGGACTCTTCTCTCATGGATGGTCACATCCAGATATCGTCTCGACGGTCGCTGCTCAGCTCGCTCGCAGTCCCATGCCATCTCAGGAGCTCATCGATCCACTCAGAGGAGTACTCGCTCGTCTCCTTGCCGAGATCACACCAGGAGATCTGCAGTATTCATTTTTCTGTGCGAGCGGTACGGAGGCCAATGAATGAGCTATCAAACTCGCGAAGATGTATACGAAGAAGTCAGCATTTATCTCTACGGTGAATGCGTTCCACGGAAAGACGATGTGATCCCTCTCGATGATGGGGAAGGCTCTCTATCGTGATCCAGTAGGGCAAATGTATGGCGGCCCAGTATATTTCGTCGAATTCGGGGATGCAGATGCTATGGAAAAGCAGCTCGAAACCTGCAAGAAGCTCGGTATCGGTGTCGCAGGAGTCATCATAGAGCCTATTCAGTGAGAAGCATGAGCGGTCGTACCACCCGATGATTACTGGCCACGTGTCAGGGCGATGACCTGTGAACACGGAGCTCTCCTGATCGCAGATGAGGTGCAGACAGGACTCGGTCGTACAGGTCGGATATTTGGTGTGGATCACTGGGATGTCGTCCCTGATATCATGACTCTCGGGAAGTCACTCGGTGGAGGCGTGATGCCGATATCGGCGTTCGTCTCGACGGCGGAGATCTGGCAGTGTATGATGTACCCCAATCCATTTATCCATACGACGACGACATGAGGAGGAGCTCTCGCCTGTAGCGCAGCTATCGCAGGGATACAGGTGATGCTCAGAGATGATCTCCCGAAACAAGCAGCAGAAAAAGGAAAATATATGATGGATCGACTTCAAACTTTCGTAAAGAAATATCCGAATATCTATGAGAAAGTCACTGGAAGGTGACTCCTCATCGGACAGCACTTCACCTCGAAGGAGATCTGATATCAGGTTGCATCAGAGCTTTTCAAACGGGGGGTCCTCGTCGGTGGAACACTGAACTCAGCTAAGACGATCCGTATAGAACCACCACTTGTTATCGATTATGAGACTATAGATCGAGGGCTTGGAATTCTCGAAGAAACCCTAGAATTTATTTCTACTCAGATAGAAAAAGAGGGGAAGAGTACATTCTTCGATGAGATCAAGAAATATATCCATGAGAAGACCGCATAAAGTGCTATTAATGAGAATAGTTCTCATTTTAATTTGCTCTTAAGTTGATTCGTATATACTATATATTATATTTTCTAACTTCTTTTCTATGTCTAATAATAATCCATTTCTCTCTGCTCAGACTCAGATGCGTGCTGCCTATGAATTCCTCAAAGGAAGATATGACCGACAATTCGAGAAAGTCCTCTTTCCAGAACGTATCATCGAAGTCTCTCTCACGATCGAGATGGACGATAGCTCGATGCGTACTTTTGTCGGATATCGGAGCCAGCACAATAACGCTCGCTGACCGTACAAAGGAGGTATCCGCTATCACCAATGAGTGAACAAAGATGAAGTCATGGCACTCTCTGCATGGATGAGTATCAAGACCGCAACTCTCGATCTCCCACTCGGTGGAGGAAAGTGAGGGATCATCGTCGATCCGAAGACACTCTCGCAGGGTGAGCTCGAGCGACTCTCACGTGCCTGGGTGGCGAAGCTCTATAAATACCTCGGACCTCTCGATGATGTCCCAGCACCAGACGTGAATACCAATGGGCAGATCATGGCATGGATGGTCGATGAATACTCGAAGCTCGTCGGTCACTGGACTCCAGGGACATTCACGGGAAAGCCACTCTCCATCGGCGGATCTCTCGGGCGCGATACTGCGACAGCTCAGGGCGGTCTCTATGTCCTCGAAGCGTACCTCGCTTCTGTCATTCCTGCGAAGGCAGGAATCCAGCCACTCAAATGAAAAAAAGTCGTGATCCAGTGAGCGTGAAATGCTGGGCTCAATATGATAGAACTCATCGCCAAGACAGGGGCGATCCTTATCGCCACTTCTGACTCTCATGGAGGTATATATGATGAGAAAGGTCTCGACATCGAGCAAATCGTGAAGCTCAAGTCAGAGAAGAAAGCGCTTACAGACTATAGTGGAGCGAAGCAGATATCCAATGCTGAACTTCTCGAACTCACCTGTGATATCCTCATTCCTGCAGCCCTCGAGAATCAGATCACCTCAGATAATGCGAAAAATGTGAAGGCGAAACTGATCATGGAACTCGCAAACTGACCGATTACCCCAGATGCCGATACTGTTTTATTTACTGCTGGTATTCCCGTCATCCCAGATATCCTCGCGAATGCAGGTGGCGTGACCGTCTCCTACTTCGAGCAAGTCCAGAATAATGCGAACTACTTCTGGTCGCGTGCTGAAGTCCAGGAAAAGCTCAAGCTCAAGATGGAAACAGCACTTGCTGGAGTACTACGATCATCGGAAGAACATAAAGTGATGCTCCGTACTGGTGCCTATGTCGTCGCTCTCGAGCGCATACTCGAAGCGATGAAAGTACGAGGAGAATAATATAAATATAGATAAAATCCCTTCATATGCGAGGGGATTTTATTTAGTTCAAAATTTGACTAATACTAGGTAAATATGCTATGATATAAGTATAATCCGATAATATATCCTTATGTCTTCCTTCCGTCTCAAAGCTTCAGATGCCATACCAGAGAAATTAAAACTCTCTGATCCAATCCGAGATTTTGTACTCAATCCTGCCAATGAGGTAACCATTAAGAATATCCTCAGGCTTACACGAGAGTTCATACTTAATAGGGATGGAGGCTTTGCTAATAGTCTTAGAGTAGATCAAGTTATAGAGATTCTTAGAAAGAATGCGGGTGGCCTTAAAGCTGATAATACAATGGCAGCAATATGGAATCT
>JANMHM010000007.1:0-10106 GCA_031375155.1 Candidatus Altimarinota bacterium | reverse complement strand
CTATCGGATTTCCGATACGATAGAGCTCTTTTCACTTTTTATCGTTTAGTGCTCCACGGATAGTATCGAGGATATAGATGGATTTCGTCTTCCCCAGAAATATCGATCCCTCGACACCACTGTCGAGCTCGACATAGATATTGGACTCGGTGATACCAGAGATCGTCCCGTGGAACGACTGTCCTACCTTGTCAGACATATATCGACACATCATGAGCGAGTCGATAGCACGCTCTACACTCTCCGCTTGTTTCTCTTTTTCAGAGAGACTCTTTCCCATACGTTTCATGTTTTGGGTATATTTTGTCTTGAGTTCTCAGTGGAGTTCCCCATGGAGAAATGCCTTGATAATCCGATGGACGAGAAGATCAGGATAACGACGGATAGGAGAAGTGAAGTGGCTGTAGTACTGCAGTGCCAGTCAGAAATGTCACTTCGGCGTGTCTCCATAGACGGCTTTCGCCATCTTCGGAAGGAGGAGTCTCGAGAGGCGATATCGCTCTCTCGGATCGGTCGCACGTTCGAGGTGGTCTCGGATATGTCGTGGCTCGAGATGAGAGGCGAGAGACGCATCCTCGAGGATCTCAGAGAGCGCCTTCATATCCTCTTCATCGGGCGCCCCATGCACTCGTGAGAGGAAGGGGAGTTTGTGTTTCGCACACCACTTTGCGACTTCCTCATTCGCGAGGACCATGAACTCTTCGATGAGCATATGAGCATCATTTCTTTCTCGTTTTTTGATTTCTGTTACGTTTCTCTGCTCATCAAGGGTGAAGTAGCACTCCGTGATCTCGAAGAGGATTTTCCCTTCTTTTTTTCGACGGGATTCGAGGATATGATAGAGTGAGTCGAAGTTTTTTAGTATTTCTGAAGATATTTTTCAGAGATTTCCAAAGGTGGATGTATGATTTGATTTTTTCTCTTCCTCTCACTCTCGAACCTGAAATGGTCCAGCGGTTTCTGTCATTTCGAGCGTAGTCGAGAAATCTTGCTTTCTTTTTTTCTGGATTGCTTCCTTCCTCGCAATGACAGAAGCCACCTCATCATATACCCCCCGATGTATGCTTTCGATGAGTCATTCTGTGATTTCTGTTTCTTTCACTTTTCCATCTTGCCCGAGTCTTATGAGGATGGAGAGCACGGCTTTCGGTTCTCCAGGATGGAGACTACAGCGATCATTGGATAATATCTCTGGAAGCATCGGGATGACACGACCAGGAGTGTAGACACTCGTCCCGCGAAGGTATGCCTCATGGTCGATAGGACTCCCATCACTCACATACTCTGCTACATCTGCGATATGCACCGCGAGGAGATAGTCTCATCCCTCATATCGTGCTATCGAGATAGCATCATCGAGATCCTTGGCATCTGCTCCATCGATCGTCATCGTCGGCCATGATCGGAAATCGAGACGTTCACGACCGAAGAGCTCTACTTTTGGGAAGAAAGATAGTATTGGCTGATTTTTTCAGAGTTCTTTTGTCATCATGCTCGTATCTCTCGTCGGCTCTAGAGAAGAAGAGAGTGACATATTTTTTACTGTTTCATTTTTCACGGCTTCTGGCCACTCGGTCCGTACCCCATTTCGAAATATGATAATCTCCTCGACCATGAGGGGATCTCATTTTTTTCAGAAGTATTTGATGATTTTCCCTTCCCGTCTCCCTGTATAACTCACGATAAAAAAATCTCCTATACTCGCAGTATCAGGAAGATTCGAGACCTCGATCGTGAGTCCTCAGAGCTCTGGTATAATACGGAGTTCTCTCTTTCCTCTCACGATCTCTATACTCGCAATCAAAGGAGATCGCGATCGTTCGATGAGCCTCGTCGGGCGTGCTTCAGGGAGCTTTCCTTCCTTTGCATCTCGACTCTGCTCGATCGCCACCTTGTCTCCATGGATATACCCACGAGTCCGAAGACCGAAGATGTAGAATATCTCTCCATCTGCCGTCTCGACCGTAGAGCGCCTCTCAGAGAGTGTGAGTATTCCGATTTTTTCCTTCTTTGGTGATCCCTTCTCGGTAGAGTTTTTTCTTGATGGATGGTATGATTTTCGTTCACTCGAGTACATATGTCTCTAGTATAACCAAAAGTATGCTAAAAGAAAGCGAGAAACGCTAGGAGACTCCATGATATTCGAAATCTTCTTTTCCTTCGAGGAGCGCCAGAAATCCTCAGTGGAGGTGGGGAACAATCGGGCCAGGGAGGTCACTCATGGTACACCATCTGATTTCATGGTGGATTTTCTTCTCGATATTCTCTGGCATCCCTTCCCAGGAGTCCACGAGGTAGAGTGTATGCTCGCGATCTCACTCGATATAGTGTGCCATGATATGGATAGTTGAGACGATGTTTTTCTCTTCGATTTTGATACCGATTTCCTCCTGGACTTCGCGTATAGCACCTCGAAGTGGTGACTCATCTTTCTCTATCTTTCCTCCAGGGAATCCCCAGTGGAGTGGCCAGTGCTTCGCGCTATCACCTCTCTGTATGAAGAGAAAGTGTGATCCATGACGGAGGATGATCCCAGCGGATGCAGGAAGATTCATAAGAAAATTAGGATAAATATTACAGTCGAAAGATTTTAGCAATTTTTATGATCGCTGGGAAGACATGCTTCTGGAACAGTGATTTCTGTATCAAGGAGACTCCCATGTATCCTCAGATCGTTCCGAAGATCCAACCACCGATGATATCCCCAGGATAGTGCACTCCGCCTATCACACGGGCGCTCGCTGTGATAATCCCGAAAATAATAGCTCCTACTATGAGTGACCACTTTCTCGAGAGATGCCAGAGACCCACGAGAAGTGCTGCTGTGAAAAGGGCGTGTCCAGAGGGGAATGAGTTATCTGTCGGGTGTGGGATGAGAGCAGTCGCTCCTGTGAGTTCCATGGCGCCTACTCTCCATTTTGGCAGACCGAGATTGATGATCGCGTAGAAAATGAAAGTAAGGATAATCGTCGCAAAGATACCGAGAGCCGTATACTTATACGTATCATTTTTTTTATAGGTTCCATAGAGCCAGAGTATGATGAGAAATATCACCGCGAATATAACGATAGATTCTCCGAGGATTTCTATTATTTTTGCGTACTCTCGAGGGATGATTCCCTGAGCCTCGAGAAGGAGAGAGGTATCGAGATCGAGAAGTGTTTGTATCATGGGTGCATTGTATCCTTCGGGAGAGATTTACAAGAGATTCTCAAAGAAAATATTGACAATATTATTTTTTAGCATAAAGTGTTTTAAATCTTAATTTAAAAGAGTATGAATAGTCTTGCAAAACTTGTTACAGCGCTTGCTTTAGTATCAACTCCATGAGTTTCACAGGATACGTCTTCTACAAACCTTATTCCGAAGGTAAGTGCCGCTGCCTGTAAAGCGGTACAGAGTAAGCCAGAAAAAGATGGAACGTGCTGATTTTTTGGTGCAGATAGTTACTTTTATATAGCTAAGCCACAACCGAACGGATCTTGTAATCTTGAAATAGCGTCACCAGTAACAGGGTTTAAGCAGTATACTGATACTTCATGTGATCAACTTCTTCAGGATCTTGCACTCGTACGTAAAACTAACAAAACGAAATAGAATTAATGAGAATAAAAAATATCCCGAGATGGGATATTTTTTATTATTTGATTATTTCACGAATGCGACGACTTTCTCGAATACCTGAGGGTGAGAGATTGCCATATTAGAGAGGACTTTGCGATTAAGCATCACTTTTTTCTCGTACATCGCGTGGATAAATGTCGAATAGTTCATACCAAGTGTGCGAGTAGCATTATTGATACGGATATTCCACAGGCGACGAAAGTTTCTCTTCTTTGCCTTGCGTCCGATATACGCATTGGATCCGGCTTTCATGATAGCATTGCGTGCTCGAGAGTACACATTACCATTCATTCGGCGATATCCTTTGGCGAGAGCGAGGATATTTTTATGTCTTTTGTGTGTCATCACACCACGTTTTACACGAGTCATAGGAATTGAGTTAGAGAGTTATAGTAAATTCAGGAATTATTTCCCATAAGGAAGCGATATCTGCGCAGCGACGAGACTACAGTCAGGTAGGACTCTTCCGTATGCATCACGACCTTTTGCTCTCGAAGACTTATCTTTGAGAAGGTGACGTTTTGCCGTCTTTCCGACGATATATTTTCCAGTTCCGGTGATTTTTACACGTTTCTTGGCGCTAGAGAGAGTCTTGAGTTTCATAGGAAAAAAGTTAGTATGAGATTATTTTTTGGGATAGAGCGTGATATTGAAGTTGCTTCCTTGCTTTGCTATTTTCTGATTGAGATCTTTTTTATAGGTCGCTTCGAGTGAGTGGATGAATTCCTCTATACGTGCGATAGCGAGATCTTCGTACTGATTTTCTCGACCCCTGAGCTGGAGTACGATCTTCATCGGATGACCTTCTTTTGCCCAGCCTTCTGCTTGATTTCGTCTGACATCGAGATCATGATCACCGATCTTATAGGTCAGCTTCATCGTCTTGAGTTCAGTTTTCTTCGAGTTTCCTTTACTCTGTGCTTGTTGTTTTTGCTGTTTGAAGAGGTGTTTCCCATAGTCCATGATACGCGTGAGGGGAAGTCCATCCTGCATACCCATTTCCACGAGATCGAGATCTTTCGCTCATGCCATATTCAGTGCTGCATCTCGAGTCATCTTTCCGAGAGCTTCACCATCATCAGAGATGACTATGAGTTCTCGAGCAATGATAGACTCATTGATACGTTTTTCGTTTTTTTTCGGGGAAAAAGGTCGATTCATGAATTATTAGGCGTTAGCAGACTTCACCATTCTCGCAAAACTCGACTTACGACGTGCTGCGGTATTTCGAGCGAGGATATTTTTCTTTTCGAGAGTATCGATTCGAGAGTACACTACAGAGAGTGCATCTGCGATCTTTTTTGTATCTTTCTTTTCACTCGCGATAAGAGCCTGGAGGGCTTTTACGCTTTCTTTCGTGAGCTCATTGTAGCGACGATTTCGAGAACGTTTCTTTTCGCTGACTTTGAGTGCTTTTTTCGCTGACTTTGTATTCGGCATGGGAAAATAGGAATGATAACGATATAAAAACTTGGCTTCTGCCATGGAGTTCGCACCGGATTATATAAAAATGGAGGGAGTTGTCAAAGGAATTATAGATTTTAGATTCTCTATTTTATATTCTACACTCTAGGAAAGGAAAACGAGTGGAGAAAACGTATGTAAAAAATACTTTTCTCACTTGACTCCTTATTTCTTCTTCGCGACTTTATTCACGTACCATTGTTGTCCGATCACAAAAAGTGTTCCGATAAACCAGTAGAGTCCGACTCAGAGTGGAAAGAAGTACGATGATACCGCGATCATGACCGGGAACATATAGAGCATCATATTTTTCATCATATCCGGATCGAGGGCAAACTCTGGTTTTTCGTCAGATTTGATCTCGAGTTTTTTTTCTTCTTTTTTTGCAGGAGGATTGTATACAAATGAAAGCTTAGCCTGAATATACTGTATAGCACCGAGAACAAGTGCAAATATGATTCCTATAGTACCACCGACTTTTTGGAGATCGAGACCGAGAAAGTGAGAATCTATGACTCGAGGATCAAAGTCCTGAAAAACAGTATAGAGATGATAGAAATTCGAGGCATCAGTGATCCCAGATATGACCCAGTAGAGCCCTATAAGTATCGGCATCTGGATGAGGAGAGGCAGACATGATCACATAGGATTGACTCATTCTTTTTTATAGAGTTCGAGCATTTCTATACCGAGCTTAGACTGATCATCTTTATATTTTTTTTGGATTTCTTTGATTTTTGGCTGGAGGAGCTGGAGTTTTTTCTGACTCGTGAGCATATGATGCTGGGGAACGAGGAGTATGAGACGTATGATGATCGTGATTATCACTATAGCCCATCCGAGTGAGTGTCCTGGGAGAAATGTCAGGAGTGCGACAAAGAAATTGTAAATAGGGTCATAGAATATAGACGTCACGAGTGTACGAAATCATCCAGGAAGAGATGCCTCAAAAGTCACAAGTCTATCTCAGAGAGGTGTACGTACTGAAACGATATACTTACCAGGGAGTTTCGCTATCGACTCTGCGAGTGCCGAGAATGGGAGTGCTTTCATCGTACCTGCACTGATATCTATCTTCTGACAAAATTCTGGAGCTACCGTCTCTATATCTCGAATAGGTGCTGAGTTGACTGTGATCGACATGTCATCACAAGGAGCGATAGAGAGTCCACTTGCTGTGGTATTGAGTATTTCTATGAGAGGGAGATTGGGTATCGTGAGAGTATCGTCTTTTATAGAGACGACGATATCCGCTGTAGTAGGTGTGCCTGTATTTTTGGATCCAGGGAAAAAATACTGAAATGCAAATGTCAGGACAAATGCATAGAGAAGAATAATGAGGAATTTCGAATTCATGAGTAGGGAAAATTTTTAGTAAGTAGGGAAAAGGGAAAGAGGAAGAATACTTACTCTCCATGCATGATACTACCGAGGGCGATCTGATGACCGACGACTCTCTGTCGGCTACATGCGAGGAGTGAGTCACGAGAAGCGGGTGAGGGATGGACAATATCCTCTCTCGGGAGGAGCGTCCCAGCACCACTCCTCACGATCTCCTCTGGAAGTGTGAGATCACCATTTTTGAGCATTTCGAATGAGTCGAGCACACTATCTATGCTGACAGTATCGTCAGTCTGAAGGGCAGTAAGCTTTCGTAAATGTTTGATTTTTTCTTGTGTGAGCGACATTTTTCTATATAATAACGAGCACATTATAAAGAAAAATGGTTAAAATCAAGGACATCATAGAAAGGCTCAAGAAAAATCCATGAGAATACCAGGAGATCCGCCTTCTCACAGCAAAACGTACACTCGCTTTTTTCCTCGCACTTTACTTCACTTCATTTCTTTTTCTGATCGGTGGTTTTTCTTTTCTTTTCGTCTCTCTTCCACTTCTCTCTGCGATCGTCTATCATAGCTACTCGATACTCATCATCGTCATCGGATGGGCGGTCTACGAGCTCGCAGTCTACGGTGCTGAGATATATACAGGAGGGCAGAAATGGCCTATCATCGCAGGAGGTATTTTTTCTGTCATTTTCGTAGGATTCAATCTCTTCGTCCACCTGAAAGATTCCATTTTTTAATCTTTTCTTCATGCGTATCTCCTATTTCTTTCTTCTCGGTCTCGTATTTCTCCTCTCTTCCTGCACACTTCCAGGAACACAGACAGAGGATACGATCACAGCCTCTGAGAATACGATCGTGGCTGAGACGGCGAAGGTGAGTATGCTCGTGCCGAAGACTTGGACGCTCGTGAAGGCGAGTGATGTGCCGAGTCCGCGTATCGGTACGGTCGAAGTGGCGTATACCTCTCCTGATGTGAAATATGGCTTCTCGAATAATATCATTATCATGCATGATACGCTCACTAACATAGTCACATCGAAGAAATACAGCGAACTCAATAATCTCCAAACGACGAAAAACTATCTCGAATATACCAAGCTCCGTGATGAGGACTTCACGTTCGCTGACGACGAAGTCTCACGTCTCTATGTCTTCGAGGCTCGGTACAATGCTACGACTCCACTAATGAAATTTGCC
Organism: Candidatus Altimarinota bacterium; assembly: GCA_031375155.1. Taxonomy (GTDB): domain Bacteria; phylum Patescibacteriota; class Gracilibacteria; order BD1-5; family UBA2023; genus JAGOMW01. The sequence goes on along the minus strand of JANMHM010000007.1, from coordinate 2,472 downwards.
CAAGTCGCTCGTGTCTGTGGCACTGACGTCTATCTCCTGCATGTCTCACTCACGCTCGATAAAGCTCCTGAGAATTATATAGAGCTTCTCAAGACATTTCAGTGTAAATAGTTCACACATATGCCCACCACAAAAACAAAAACTTCTCCGTCCTGACTCACTCCCGAAGAAAGAAAGGAGTTAAACAGGAGGGGTTTTTTTGGTGAAAAATACCTTCAGTATATTGAATATAATCGCAAAAATTATATTTTCCTATGTTTTTATAATTTTTACATGATGAGCTTCGGTATTATTTTTTGCACTCTTGAAAGATAGTATATCATACTGATGAAGATTTATAATAATAGGGTACCTCTCTATTTTTCTCTGTATAGTATGATTTCTTTTTTCTATTTCCAGCTTCGTTGCTTTTATTTGGAAACTCTGACTAGGAAGACGCATTTATTTCCTTAAAAATATTATTATCCAACCATGAAAAGAATACAGGGGCAGTCGTTATGATAAGATATTTTTTATAGGTAAGTCTTTACGTAAATTTAATGATTTTATTTATCGAGAGACCAATTACTTTGATACTCAGGATAAATGAGTATATAATTCTTGAAATACGAAAATTGTAGCTTTTATTATTATACTAGTAACTTCACTATTAAGTTTAGCTTACTTACCTGTATTTTTCTATATATCACTTATTTCAATATGTGGGATATATGGGTTTATGTACTTGATTATACCGATGCTTTCCTGGTTGCATAGGTTTTGAATACTTGCTTCCAAAATCCAGTCTCTCACTCCCCGTATCACCGAAGAGAGCGAGAAGATAGAAAGAGAGTTCTCGACAGATATGAACTTCCGTACTCTCTCTGACTCTTTCGATACTCTTTCGAGAGACTTCTCGAAAATCTCTTCCTATGTCATCAAACTCGAAACTATAGAGAAGAAAGCGAATAAATGAAACCTCTTCGACTCTGAGAAGTATATCGATTCCCTCCGAGAAGATATCGTGAAGCCACTCACAGCACTCAGAGTATTTCTCGATGAGAAAAAGACAGAGCTCGAAGAAAGCAAAGAAGAACTCAGAAACCTCAGAGCACTGGATGCTGAAACAAGTTCAGCATGACAGAAGGTGAGAGTACGAGTCGGATGAGCGTGAAACTGAGAAGCAGAGAATATCGAACTTCAGTCCAAGAGATCAGAACCTCTTATCACCGAGCTCACAGAAAACATAGAGAAGCTCGATATGATGATCGAGAAATTCGGAAGGATATAAAAAGTTTGATTTCTCGGAAAATCTGATATAATACACCTAACCTCGGAAAAGGAATTGCTGTGAAAGGCAAATAAAAGCTCCTTCTGAAAAATCCCCGCGTTAACGGGGATTTTTCTTTATCGTGACCAGGGACCTTTCGGTCACTTCACGAAACGCTTTCTGGAAATCGAAAACTCGATCTCCCAGCATCGCTTCCAAAGGAAGATTCTACGAGAGAATCCTATGATGTGAAAGGGTTAAGAAATAAAAGCTCCATGCTCCTCTTGGAAGCAAGGAGCTCATGGATTATATAGTTTCTTCTTGGAAATCAACTGCCATTTTCCCCTTGCTTTTTCCACTTTTTTGTTATAATGCCCGAGCTATAAAGCGTATGACACCATGGCAGAGTGGTCAATTGCAAGAGCCTGCAAAGCTCTAAAACCGTCGGTTCAAATCCGACTGGTGTCTCCAACGTATACACCCAAAAGATTGCCCACTGGCAATCTTTTTTAATCCTTTCTTCTATGCCTCTCGATATCATGCGATCACCGAGCTCAGCGAACTCTGGAGCGAAGTCAAAGAAATATTTCTGAGACTTTCGAGAAGATCTCAAACGGATCCTCCTCGAACTCGAAGCTCTTATCGAGCTGGATTTACGAGCACTTTTTCTCATTGACTCAGTATTCGTCGGGAACAATGATATAAGAATCAGAGTCCGTGATGAGTCTATCGGGCTCGATAAGATCGTGAGTGTAGTGTTTCGCTATCATCATACGGATGAGAAATATGGTCACGTACATATCGAGATCACGGCGCATGAGCACTCAGAGGAGGCTAAGAGCCACTTTCTCGGGAAATTCCTCGTGACTGATCGCAAAAAAATCAAAGAAAAAGTACTCCATGGACTGACCCTCGGTATCAGATCTATATAGGTATTCTCTGTAGTTATCGTGGGAAAGACTTGCTTTTTTATCTGTTTTCGCTATATTTCCCGTGCTTGATACTATGTGCAGCCGTAGTTCAGTTGGATTAGAACGCCTCCCTGCGAAGGAGGAGGTCACTGGTTCGAGCCCAGTCGGTTGCACCATATGAGCTTAAATCAGTCTCCCCATTGTCACTTTGTGGCTTTGGGGAGCTTTTTTTGGTTCGTGCGTGATCTCTAATTGGCAAAAAATATATTAAGTTTGTACTGGGATAAAATAAAAAATCGGAGTGACTCTCAT
>JANMHM010000030.1:0-10259 GCA_031375155.1 Candidatus Altimarinota bacterium | reverse complement strand
CCAAGGCATGGGGATTTTCATTTGCCTTTCCATGAGTCTCTATATACTCGAAATATATGAAAAAACTTCTCTCTGGCATCACTGGACTGCGTGGACTTGCTGCACTCATAGTCGTATTCTACCACCTCAATCAATCGAGATCAACCGTAGGACTCTGAGAATTGTCTTGGGATATCTACCAGTTTACGGAACATTTGGTCTTCGTCGTGAGTTTTTTCTTCATGACTTCATGACTCTTTCGTTCACTTCCATACTGGAGAGCGATTTTCCAGGGAAAGCCTATTCCAGAGTTTTTCCCATCACTTCGTGAGCGATTTTTTCGTATCGCCCCAGCATACTATCTCGCACTCTTTATAAGTTTCATATTTGTTATTATGTGGCAGTGAGTCGGGGTATATGATTTTATGAGGCTCTTTGCTGGTATGAGTTTCCTTTCGTGGATATCGCCACAGACATTTTTTCCAGTAGAGATGAACGGACCACTGTGGTTTATCTCCTATGATATGATGGGATGGATTATGGTTTCAGGTTTTATGGGCATCTTGGCGAAGATGCTTATCGGTATGACTAAGAAATCGGAACAAGATCTCTCGTCGCTCACAGGAACAGAGCTCTGTCGAGATGACAGGAATAAAAAGAATCTATGGATTATCTTGTATCTCACAATGCTAATAGTAGTACTTTTTTTACTGCACTTTTTCTGGATATCGCTTCCCTGGACGAGATGAGTCGGTATAGTAGGTGAATGGTTCCCGACGTATAATCCCTTCCTCTTCTGACTCCATTTTCTCCTCGGTGCGATCGCATGAGGAGTGATCGTCTCCTTCGAAGAGAAAAAATCACATATATTCGCTGACTTCATGACATGTATAGTATTCGTCCTCCTTTTCGGATTTCTCTGGAATATACGATGAGCAGAGGATTGGTCATACTCGTGGCCACATGGACCGTATCACTTTCCGATAGTCCCTCTCCTTCTTGCTGGCGTCCTCGCACTTCTCCCATTTACCCGATATATCGGTCGTATCCTCGATAACCGTATCCTCACATGGATAGCGACTCTATCCTATTCACTCTACCTCTTCCATATGCTCGTGATCGCAGTTTTGAGACGATATTTTTTCATAGATGTACAATTATGATTCTATAACTGGTCGATTTTTAGTATTTTGACACTTATTTTCTCTCTTGGAGCCTCCTGGATCGTGTGGAAGTATGTCGAAAATAGAGAGTGGAGAAACAAAAATACCTAGAGTATATCGAGGGATTTGAGCGTTTCTTCTGCATTTTTTGTTTCCTGTTTCTCGAGCTCTTTTACGCTAGCAGTGACAGTATCTGCATGTTTATAGGCCTCTTGCATCCTGCGGAGTTGTGCTTTTGTGAGAGGTTTCTTGGGCCTATATCCTCCGGATGGCATGGTATCTCAGATTCACATATTTTTTGAAAAATAAATACAGTTTTTCTACGGAGCAAGATTTCTCGTCATCCCTCACGGAAACAGATGGATTCTGTCGAAATGACAAGACATTATATACTTTCGATCTTTCCCCCGAGTTTTGCGATCTTTCCGACGATATCTTCGTACCCTCGCTCGATATATTCGACATTGGTGATGAGTGTCTCGCCACGAGCGATCATCCCTGCGAGGATCATCGTCACTCAGGCTCTGAGATCCCAGCTCGATACGGTCGCTCACTTCAGATGAGTACGTCAGAATATCATGGCTTCGTGTGGATTCATGATGGCGATATGTCCCTTCATCTTCTCGATCTCGATGAGCCAGTTCAGTCTCCCTTCGAAGAGAACTTCGTGGATACGAGATATCCCTTCGGCTTGGGTGAGGAGGAGAGCAAAGAGTGACTGGAGGTCTGTCGGGAATCCTGGATAGATATTGGTCTGGAGATTGGTGGGTCGCAGTGATGAACGAGAGTTGTATACGATGATGACATCTTCCTCGATTTTCAGATCATATCTGACTCCTGCTTCATGACACTTCGAGAGGAATGCTGTGAGATCTCCGATACGAGCATGCTCGATACGGATAGATGGCTCAGCCGTGAGGGCACCGAGTATCACGAATGTCCCACTCTCGATATAATCGTGGATGACTGACCCTTCTGCTCGAGTCGTATCATACTCCTCTCCATGGATGATGATCGTGTGGTCATAGGTGACCTCGATATCGACTCATACGCTTCGATAGAAATCTACGAGTGAGAGCACATGTGGCTCGATCGCCGCGAGGATGATACGAGTCTCTCCCTTTCGACGAGATGCCATCATGAGGATGTTCTCTGTCGCGGTCACAGAGAAATATCCGCGTAGCGTCACGGACTTCCCATGATCGACTCACTGGAACGATATATTTTCTCACTCACCCATATTCTCATAGCCGAAACTTGTGAACGCATTGAGATGCTCATCTATAGGGCGCTTCCCGATATTGCATCCCCCAGGGTAGGGGATCTCGAGCGCGCCGAATCGGGCGAGGAGTGCAGGGAAGAGGAGGATACCGACACGGATTTTTTTGATTTTTTCTCTATCTAGGTGCTCGATCGACATCTTCATACTATCGAGCGATATCGTATTGCCTTCCCAGGTGACGGTGACACCGAGAGACTCTATGATGGAGAGGAAGGTGAGGACATCACCGATCTTCGGGACATTGTGCAGCGTGAAGTGTTCGAAAAAAAGTCCTGCCGCGATGAGAGGAAGTGCTGAGTTCTTCGATCCAGAGATTGATACTGTACCAGAGAGGGATTGGGGTCAGGAGATTTTTAGCATGCTTTAGATATGATCAAAAATACTCGCACATTCTATCGTTCTCTTCTTTTTTTGCAAAGGATATTATAAAATGGAAAAAGAATTTGACAAAAACACTATTAAAAGTATATAAATATTATTATGCCTATCAACAACCCATCAACATCTCAATTATGAGAAGCTATTAAAATAGCCCGTAAAGCCAGTGGATTCACTATAGCTGAGATGGCGAACCGAGCTCATATCTCGGCGTCACATCTTTATTCGCTAGAGAGAGGCAAGACTACAGAGCCAAGTTTGCGTACTATTAGCAACCTCTCTCGAGTAGTTAACGCTTCTATAGAATGACTTATGATTTTGGCTACAGAAGGTTTAGAAAAATATATAGAAAAATATCACCCTGACCTCCCTTTTAAAATTCAAGAAGTCTGAACAGATGCTCTCCTTGCTGCCATATTAAAGGCTCGACAAGAAATAAGATGAGTGCATATCTAATTTCTATCTCACCCGATATCCTACACCTCGGATCGTCTCGATCTCTATAGCGCCTTCGAGTTTTTTTCGGAGGTTTTTGATATGCGTGTCGATCGTGCGATCGTAGAGGTAGTTATCATATCCGATGATATCCTTCATGAGGGCTTCGCGCTTGATCACTCATTTCATATTGCGGATTATATACTCGAGGATGGCGAACTCCGTCTTCGTGAGTTTGAGCTCTTCGCCTGAGAGCGTTGCGATATGACTCTTGGTATCCACTTCGATATTTCTGAGGCAGAGATTTTTTCCATTTTTTACTTCTTTTTTCTCTTCAGCACGCTTCGCCACCGCGGTGATACGAGCTACGAGCTCTCGTGGGGAAAATGGCTTCGCCACATAGTCATCGGCTCCGAGCTCGAGAAGAGCCACCTTATCGTCTTCGCTTTCTCGTGCAGAGAGGATGATGATCGGAGTTTTCGCTATAGCACGGATTTCTCGGCAGATCTCGACACCATTTTTTCCAGGGAGATTGATATCGAGGATGATGAGTCCAGGTTTCTCACGAGCGTAGTCATCGAGCGCCATGATTCCATTGTTACAGACAGCCACTGTATGACCCGATTGTTCGAGGTATATCTTGAGTGGAGTGATGATGCCCTGATCGTCTTCTATAAGGAGGAGATGCATAGAGAATGATGAATTACGAATAAAGGAATTACGAATAATTACTAGCATTGTATCCACTATGACGAGAAAGCAAGCATAGAGTAGGCATGAAACTCTATTTTTCGCAAGAGAAAATATTCGATAAATAGGGAAGAAACTGTTATGATAGTGGGGTGACAGAGTTGAAAAATATTCTCCTTTGGATACAATCTTCACACATTTTTTACAAAATAAAATATCTACTGTACATGCTCAATCAATTTAATGAAGAATATAAAGGCGTCATGCTCTCCGCAGAAAATCGTGTTCGACAGTTCGGGCACCGAGAAATACTCCCAGAAGATGTTATTATAGAAATAGCGGGGATAAAATCAGGAAATATCTATGATCTTTTTACGAGTTTTTGACTCAATGAAGCTATTATTATCGATGTACTTTCACGTCCACCATTTGTCTCTGAAGTACCACGTGATGGGAGTTATATGGGTATCTCCGAACGTGTGAAAAATCTCATTGTCATGAGTATGAAGGTGGCAGCGAGCTTTCAGAAGTCACAGGCGAGTATAGAGGATTTTCTCTTGGCACTTTTCAGGATACAGACAGAGAACTGGTTTTATCAGCTTCTCGACTTCGTCGGGATTTCTCCGAAAGACTTCGAAACCCAAGTCATCGAGATAAATACTCTGATCGCCTGAGCTGGATGAGGGGGGGTCATAGGAGAAAATGGTGGGATATTCGCTCCTATAGATGAGATCATGCACATGCTGGAAGAGAATTTCGGAGATAAAAATAAAAAAAAGGACAATAAATGAACTACAAATGCCCAAAATCCATTTTCTCAAAATAAACCACAAGAAAAAAAGGGTGACTCAAAAACTCCAACGCTTGATTTCTTCGGGATTGACCTCACACAAAAGGCTCGAGATGGAAAGATCGATCCCATCATCGGTCGTGATATGGAGATCGAGAGACTGATAAGTATACTCAATCGTAAAACGAAAAATAATCCATGTCTCGTCGGAGATCCTGGAGTCGGAAAGACTGCTGTCGTCGAGTGACTGGCACTCTCTATCGCAGAAGGGAAAGTACCATTTGCTATGCGAGACAAGCGAATCATTACGATCGATATGTCTGCTATGGTAGCAGGGACCAAGTATCGTGGAGAATTCGAGTGACGTCTGAAGCAGGTGATCGATGAGGCATCGAAGCTCGAAAATGAGACCGTACTTTTCATCGATGAGATCCATACGATCATCGGTGCAGGAGGAGCGGAGGGGACTCTCGATGCTGCGAATATCCTGAAGCCTGCTATGGCTCGCGGACAGATATGTCTCATCGGTGCTACGACGATGAATGAATATCAGAAATATATCGAAAAGGACTCAGCACTCGAGCGCCGATTCCAGAAGATCGATGTGGCAGAGCCAGACTTCGCTACTGCAGTCGAAGTGATCAGTGGACTTCGCTCCAGCTTCGAAGAGTTCCACAATCTCATTATCGACGATGATGCTGTCGAAGATGCAGTGGCACTCTCTACTCGCTATGTCACAGAGAGATTCCTCCCAGATAAGGCGATCGACCTCATCGATGAGGCATGTAGTGTGAAGAGTATGACTTACTCGGTCGATACGACTGAGGTAGAGGAGATCAAGGAAAATATGGCAAAACTCCAGAAAGAGATCGAAGGATTTCTCATTTCTCAGCAGTATCAGAAAGCCCTCGCGAAACGTCGCGAGATGGAAAAACTCTCTCTCGAAGCTGATGAAAAACGCAAAAAAAGAGTCATCCCTCGAAAAAATAGACTCCATATAACCGCTCGTGATGTCCAGAAAGTGATCCACCAGATGACAGGAGTTCCCCTGAAAAATCTCGAAAATGAAGATCTCTCGAAACTCAGATGACTCTCTACGATGATGAAAAAACGTATCCTCTGACAAGATCAGGCCATAGATGCGATCGTGAGCTCACTGAAGCGTTCTCGCATCGGTATATCCAATATGAATCGTCCCATCGGATCATTTCTCTTTCTCGGTCCTACAGGGGTCGGGAAGACTGAGCTCGTGAAGGTACTCGCAGAGGAGTTTTTCTCTGATCCAAAAGCGCTTATCAAGATCGATATGAGTGAGTATCAGGATAAGTCGAGTGCGTCGAAACTCATCGGTACGACGGCAGGATATGTCGGCTATGATGAGTGAGGACTTCTCACAGAGAAAGTACGCAGAAAACCCTACTCTATTGTCCTCTTCGATGAGATAGAAAAATGAAATTTCGACGTGTACAATCTCCTTCTCCAGATCCTCGAAGATGGCTCTCTGACTGATGGAAAGGGAAGGGTGGTGAACTTCAAAAATACGATCGTCATCATGACCTCAAATCTCGGGTCAGAAGAATTCAATACTCAGGCACAAAAAATCGGATTTGCGACGACGGAAGGGGAGGAAATAAAAATCATCGCTGACTATGAGCAGATCCGAGCGAAAGTCCTGAAGTGACTCACTGAGACTTTTGCTCCTGAGTTTCTCAATCGTATCGATAAAACTGTCGTCTTCAATCCTCTCGATAAAAAAGTGTTACGGTCAATAGTGGTTCTACAAATGTCCGAATTAGAGTCTCGTCTGAAAAAAATCAGCGTAGTGATGACACATGATCCGAAAGTGATCGCCCATATCGTATCAGAGACATATAACCCTGAGTATGGTGCACGTCCAGTCAGACGCTATATCCAAGACATGATCGAAGATGCTATCGCTGATACTCTCATCGATAATAAACGGAAAAAGACGGTACATATCACGGTAGTAAAAAAGAAGCTTGATTTTCAGTGGAAATAGTCGTATCAATAGAGTATACAAAAATAATCCCTTTCCTAAGGGATTATTTATTATCTTTAAATTAAATTTGACATTAATAAATAATTAGTATTATAAACAAAGTTTAATACTAATTACTTTTCTTATATGGTGAAATACTCACTCCTCGCGATCCTTGCTCTTAGCTCCTTCTCTATCGCACTCGATACGGCTCTCGGTATGCCTTCTGCATATCAGGATGTCACTGCTGTGACGAACTGTAGTGGAACTCAAGTAGTACGCGTACAGCCTGGAAAATTCGAAGTTCGTCATGTCGCAGCTAATCTCCCTGGATGTATCAAGAGTACTACCCCACAGCCTATAGTTGTCCGGCCTACGCCTGTAACAGTGAGTACAGGTATGACAAATACTGGCGTGAGCTCTACAGGAACTCTGATCGTCACTACGGGATCAATATATACAGGATCAGTCTCTACAGGCCTCACGATTACTCCTATAGTGACGTCTACTACAGTCACAAACTGTAATGGTACACAGATACTATCACTTACTGGTGGTGCGTATGCGATCACTCGTGTACAGGCCAATCTTCCTGGATGTATCTCTGTCACAGCGACTGGAGTCCTCATTCTCGATCGTCCTCATATCAATCTTTCTCGTGGACCTCTTCTCGATCTCACTTCTACTGATATCGTGAACTATCGAACGAAACTTCTCAAAGAGAAAAGTATCCGATTTGCCAATGTCGTACGAAGTGTCCGCATAAGAAATCAGGCATCTATAGAGTCTCGTACCAATGCCTACCTCTTGGATAATGATGCAGTCGTCATAGAAGGTAAGGAAACAGGATGGGTGAAAGTACAGGGTGCAGATGTCGTCGTCACTGATACTCATGAAAATATAGTAGAGTCTGATACCACAGGAAGAGCATCTGGATATACCGCATCGAAATATCTCCGTGATCCAAATACCACTGATCTCGTACGTATCGAACAGGCAGATCATGCCTACTGGTCAGATATCGCTCATGTGAATGTCCGCCATGCTAATGTCCGAGCCAATCCAAACTATACTGCAGCGATCGTCACGACTCTCTCGAAGGGCGTCTCTCTCTATGTCGTCGCTACTGTCGATAACTGGTCAGAAGTCCGAAATGACGAAGGAACACTTCGTGGATATATCCGCTCTGATCTCCTCACGGTAGACCGTGCCCAGCGTGTCGATAATCCAAATACAGGAAAAAGAGTAATGACTTCATCATCTTCACAGTCATCATCTGATAGTTCCTGGATCGGGTTCTAATCCTCGTCATTCCTGCGAAGGCAGGAATCCAGTGTTTCCTGTAAAAACTTCTTCTCATTTGAGGGAGTTTTTATTTGCACTTTTTCTCTAATCCTGATATCATAGAAGTATATTAATTTTTCTTCTTATGTCAGACGTCAAAAAACTCTATATCTTCGATGGCTTCGATGAAGCACAGATATCCTATTTCCTTCTCATGAGCCAGACTCAATACAGGAAAGCAGGTGAGAAGATAGTCACGATCGGAGAAGCATCAAACGGATGCGCCTACTATGTCGTCCAGGGGAAGCTCGATGTTATCATCGGTGGAGAAGTCGTCGCTCACTACGAGAGTGGAGCATTTTTCTGAGAGATCGCCCTCATCACAGATGAACCTCGCACTGCGACGGTCGAAGTGACAGAGGACTGCGAACTCCAGGTATTCCTGAAAGATGACTTCCTCACGCTCTTCAAGCATGGTCAGCATAGTGACGATATGAAAAAAGAAGTCATGAGGAGAATAAAAGAGAGAGTGAAGAAGTAATTTGACTTATGGGATACGAAGAACTTCATAAAGAAGGCTTTGAAGATATAAGAGCTGCGAATTTTTCAGATGAGGTAAGAAATGACCATAAAGGTAAAATCCTTGAATTTCTGCGCTTTCCTTTTGATTTTTCAGAAATAGAGAGTGTTAGTGAATTTGATAAAAATAAATTCTCTTTACGTTATTTGCGATGAAACAGATATCACGATTTTGATGATATTGGCGAACAGCTATTTTCTCAAAATATTGTTCCTCTTCACTTCGAGTGACCTTATAATCTCATTCTATATTATGATGATATTCCATTGTTTACGGTAGCTTATAGTAACTTATGAAGTGAAATATTTATTCACCAAATTCAATGAATAGCTCACAGAAAATGAGAATCGATTAATGGTCGAGAGAAAGAGCAAACAAAAGAGAATTTTTATCTCGAAAAACTCAATTGGACTCGGTTAGCCGTATCAATGATTGAAAGACTTTGAAGAATGCAATGAAATGAAAGACTATATATTCAACCAGCAGAATGGAATAAGTGGCTTACAATCAAGCATATAGTTTACCCAGATGGTCGACAAGAATTGTTATCTAGGTTAGAATCTATATACGATCAAACAGCTAAAGATATGGGCTTCTGCATGACTGATAATCCAGTGGCTGTATGGACTCCAAGAAGATGAAGAACTACGCCAGGTTGATATGAATGGAGAAAAATGTGTGTATATGAGAAAATACTAAAAAAACCTCCAAAATAATCTGGAGGTTTTTTTATATTTTCATCATATCTAGTACATCCCACCCATTCATCCCATTCCCCCCATTCCTCCACCTGGAGGCATCGCTCCTTCTTCTTTTTTTGGAGTATCGACGATGAGCGCCTCAGTCGTGAGGAACATCCCTGCGATCGAGATAGCATTCTCGAGAGCACAGCGCTCGACCTTCGTCGGGTCTATGATACCTGCCTTCACGAGATCCTTGTACTCGTCCATCGCAGCATCGTATCCATAGTGGGGATCACTACTCTTCGCCACCTCTGCGACGACGACCGCTCACTCCTTTCCCGCATTGTCTGCGATCTGGCGGACAGGGTAGGAGAGGGCACGAGCGACGATATCGACTCCGACTTTTTCTTCGAGTGACCACTTTGCTCATTCGAGGACTTTCGACGCTTTGAGAAGTGCTACTCCTCCACCTGCGACGATCCCTTCATCGACTGCTGCTTTGGTAGCATTGAGCGCATCTTCGATACGGAGTTTCTTCTCCTTCATCTCGACTTCACTCGCAGCTCCGACCTTGATGACGGCGATCCCTCCTGCGAGCTTCGCGATACGCTCTGCGAGCTTCTCTTTATCGTAGTCAGATTTCGAGAGGTCGATCTGTTTCTGGAGTTCGAGGACACGAGTGTTGATGAGATGTTTGTCTCCAGCACCTCCGATGATCGTCGTAGACTCCTTCGTCGAGACGATCGCTTTCGCGTGACCGAGGTGTTCGAGAGTCGCATTCTCGAGCTTGTACCCAGTCTCATCCGTGATGACGGTCGCGCCAGTGAGGATCGCGAGGTCGCGGAGCATTTCTTTCTTCTTATCGCCAAATCCGGGAGCCTTGATCCCAAGTACTGTGAGCACCCCCTTGAGCTTGTTCAGTATGATTCCCGTAAGCGCCTCTCCGTCGATATCATCGGCGATGATGACGAGCTCGCGACGACCAGACTGTGCGAG
>JANMHM010000037.1:0-8520 GCA_031375155.1 Candidatus Altimarinota bacterium | reverse complement strand
GGATTTCTGCGAAGGATGAAGACATCTTGCCCAGAATATAGAAACAACAGAGCAAGATCTCTCTCTCCGCTTCGCTCCACTCGAAATGACAGATACCACTCACTCGCCTTTTATCGACGCCATCATCGTCCATGAGCTCGCGCACCTGAGAGAAAAAAATCACCAGAAACCTTTTTGGAATCTGGTGTATCGTATGATGCCCGAGTACGAGGGAGTGATGAAAAATCGCGATATCTGAGAGTAGTATCTACTTCGCACTTGCGAGGATCGTATCGATGATCTTCTGGATTTTGGGATTGGTCGATCCATCACCTACGATGACGATAGTTCCATTTTCTATGACTTTTTCTATCCCTTCTACCGGCTCACGTACCCCAGATCCTGCGAAGAAATAAACTTTCACGAGAGCAGTATCAAGTGATACGACTTCATCTGCATTCAGTCCTATAGAGAGGATATGATTTCATCATGATACACGGTTTCACTGATAGTAGGCATATTTCGGAAGTGCGAGTGAGTATTTATAGTTTGTATTGGTGTAGAGCTGATAGACTCCTGTATTCGAGAAGTCTTCGCTAGATGAAGTAGTATCGAGAGGAGGGGTCGTGATAACGACAGATCCTGAGCCATCAGTGACTGTTGTATTATTTTTACACTCTCATGCTGATGCGACGATCGTATCGGCAGCATTTGCCATACAGGCATTGGAGTAGGTTTTTCCATCAGCTCCACAGACAGGAGCATACTCCATAGTACAGGCGACAGGCTCTTTCACGACTGGAGTAGTGGGAGTCGGTCTATCGATATCGATCTTCACGGATTCTGTCGGATGGAGATACTCAGAGGGGAGAGCGAAAAAATACTCGACAATACCGACGACGAGAAGAGTCCCGAGGATAGTAGCAAGAGTATAGGTGTTCCACCATGGGTGTATAGATTTTTTCATAGGAAAAAGGTTATGATATATCCATTGTCGGCAAAAGCTCGGAAAATGCAAATACTATTTTTCTCTTCCCCAGTCTATAGGCGATTTCCCGTGATTTTCGAGGTATGTATTGGTTCTCGAAAATGGTCGAGAAGCGAAAAATCCTCGATGAGCGGAGAAAGGGCTCGGATGAGGAGAGGTGATGATATGATGTTTCGATATATCGATGAGAGACTTTTTCGATATGGCATACGCACCCCAGAGGATAAAGACTACTCCTTCCCTTTCCTTCGAGATTGCCTGTATGGTAGCATCTGTAAAATTTTCCCATCATTTTCCTTGGTGTGATGCAGGTTCTCATTGGCGGACTGTCAATACAGCATTCAGGAGAAGGACTCCTTGCTCTGCCCAGTCTGTGAGATCAGTATGAGTTCTTTTTATACCGAGATCGGAGTCGAGTTCTTTAAATATATTTCTGAGGCTCGGCTGCATCCGACTTCCATCTGGTACAGAGAAAGAGAGTCCCATGGCTGCTCATGGCGTATGGTAGGGGTCTTGCCCGAGTATCACGACTTTCACCGTATCGAATGGAGCCGTATCGAATGCTCGAAAAATATTTTTCCCTTCAGGAAAACAAACTCTGGAAGCATACTCCCCTTTCACGAAGTTCGTAAGCTCATTCCAGTAGAGTTTCTCGAACTCGTGAGCGAGGGGAGTATACCAAGATGGATGGATGCGGACGGTCATAAAAAGATTATATCCTATTATCGAAAGAATCAATCTTATTTCACTCGCTCTCCCCAATCATCGAGCGGATAGTGTGCTCTGATTTTTTCTTTATTCTGATACAATAGCAAATGGACTACTACTTATGTCTTGTGAGAGAAGTGTCATTCCGTCACTTCAATAGAGTGATACCTGAATCTTATAGTTATTTCAAAGAGCTAATGCAGAAGGGATTGTCCAAGGAAGAGATCATCCATTTGAACCATAAGGTCACGTACTTATAGGTCAAGCTGGGGAAAGCAAATCCATAAGAAATACATCTCATTTAAAAAGCTTTAATCTTACAAGATAATTCTTCGGGTTATTGGTATAACTATAGACTATATTATAAGATATCCCTCTTCTCATAGACTCTCATCCATTCGGTGAGTCTACAGATATAGAAGAATTTACCCTATCCATACGAGTATCGTCCTGAACATTTACCTCGAAAGGACTACTAAAGACTTCTTGTCATGCTGCATTAGTTGTTATGATTTGTAGTGTATATTTTTCAATATAATTTCTCGCAAAATAATCTCCATATCGAAAATCAAGAGTTACTTTTGTATCAGAAATAGTTCCGTTATAGTTTTCTATGATATTTCACATATTGAGAGTTTTAGATCCATCCATACTACTATGAGTCATTTCGATTCTTTTGAAATCTTTGAATCCAGATCCGAGAATAGAAAATGATGTATTATTAACAATAGTATTTCATAGTCCATTAGAAGTTATATAGGAAATGCTAGGATTCACAGGATTAGCAACAGTATTCAGTATTCATATTGTTACTGGAGTACCGATTATATTCGCATCAGCTTGTACAGAAGTCAGAGTAAACTGATGTTGCGTATTCTCCTGAGCGCTGAGACTGACAAGGATATCTATAGTCTGTGTACTATTCGCACTTACTTTTAAGGGAGACGTAAAGTATATAACTCACTTTTGAGTATTTATATCATAGGCATACTGTAAGTACGATGGAATAGTATTATTTTGAGAGGCTGAGATATCAAGTATTTCAGAGCTACGACCTAAGCCAGAACGAGTAACAACAATATTGGATATATATACATCTTTATTTCATGCTGTAAAAGTCACAGACCCGACCTTTTGGCGTAATGCATTCGTTGATACGTATTGTGTGGTAGCAAGACCACTAAGGTTTACATATAAGTTGGTATTATTTACTCATGATTCGCCGAGTCATACTCTACTAGGACATTCTGCGAAATTACATGATGGTCCAGATCGACTGACATAGCTTCAATTCTCACACATCTTGAGCTCTTTAGTACACATAGGAATATCAGCAACATTGTTTATAACTCTAATCTTAACCGAACCTACAGCATCTTCGAACAGCTCAGTCACCATGAGATTTTGATAACCAGAACGCTTAAAAATAACAGCCTTACTCAATTTTAGTGATCCATAATCAGTCTCTTTGAATTGAACAGATCTTCACTGCGCAGGAATAGTTGCACCAAAATCTGTATCACTCTGAAAAAATACAGAACCTCGGTAAGTCGGAATAATATTATTATTTTTATCTCGAGCTTCAACCGTAATATCAAATGCTTCACCAACTTTTACCGTAGATGGTGCAAGAATGGTAAAATGATGAATTTTTTGTATACCATTGTTTACAGTCGTACTTGTATTGTTTACTGGAGTTTGATTGAAGAGATTGTAAATATCTCCATCAGAGTCATCCTCTCGATAATTTACTTCGGTAATAGCTTGATTTATCGTGTTGATGATGATCTGGATTTTTGCTTTTTTGGTCCCTCTGGATGAAGAGAGGAGCTTCTGGTATGAGTCACGAAGCTTCGTGAGAGAGGTCACGATCTGATCGTCACTCATATTTTGATCATCGAGGTTTTTCACATATTTATCGACTATACCCTTCACAGTAGCCTTATAGCTCGTAGTCGAACTCGTAGAGGATGAGACAGCAGATACTGAGAGTACTGGAGAGATACTCGTGAATGATACGAGGAAGACGAGAAGACTCATAAATATTTTTTTCATATGAGTGAGAAAAGATTATATATACCCCTTGAGGGTAAAGAAGTAAGAACGGAACTAGTATATCTGCACCCCACACGGTGTCAAATAAATCGAATACAAAAATCCCCTCCTGACCGAGGGGATTTTCTTAAAGCTTTTTCGAAACCTATACAAGACTGGTACTCGCTGTCGTGATCTCAAAATGGTGATTGGCATCTTCGTAGCTGTCAGTTCCATCTGATTCATGAGAGAAGAACTCTCCGACATCACGATTATTTTCGAAGTAATTCAGCGTAGGGATAAGACGACCGATGATCACATTTTCCTTGAGTCCTTCGAGGTTATCGATCTTACGAGAAGTCGAAGCATCGACGAGGACACGGACTGTCTCCTGGAATGATGCAGCTGAGAGCCATGACTCGGTGAAGAGTGATATCTTCGTGAGACCGAGGAGCATCTGGACTCCGATAGCTTCTTTCTGTCCTGCTTTCGAGAGTTCTCGATTTTCCTTCGAGAAGCGGATGATATCGACGATATCTCCAGGGAAGAATGTCGAATCTCCAGCATTGGTAATACGGACTTTCGAGAACATCTGACGAACGATAAGTTCGATATGTTTCGCGTTTACCGTCTGACCCTGAGAAGAGTAGATCTCCTTGATATCTGCTACGATATAGAGCTCTGCAGCGAGTGGTCCTGCGGTATCCATGAGAGACTGGAGCGAGACATGACCTTCAGTGAGTTTGGCACCGATCTTCACTGTATCATCCTCTTTCACACGGAGATTGCGACCTGCTGGAGCGGTATACTCGACGATTTCTGGAGTGAGATCTTCGATGACGATGACATCAGCAGTCACTTTCATCACACGACCTGGCTGGAGTGCTTGGATTTTTTGTTTTGACTCCTTTCATTTTGCGATGATCTGTTTTATTTCGACAGTATCACCTTTTTTCACGAGGATATTCATTTCTACTTCTCCGATGTAGTATTCTCGCATTTGTTTTCCGTGAGCCTCGAGAGTGATCTTTACTTCGCTTCCTTCCTTTTCGATACTCGTGATCTTCGCATCAAATGGTGCGATCTCAGCGAGATATTTCGGATTTCGTGCTTCGAAGAGCTCTTCGACACGAGAGAGACCTGCGGTGATATCCCCTCCTTCCTTCGCGACTCATCCCGAGTGGAACGTACGCATTGTCAGCTGAGTACCAGGCTCACCGATCGACTGAGCAGCGATGATACCGACTGGAGTACCGATATCGACGATATTCGCTGTAGCGAGATCGAGACCATAACACCTCTGACATACTCCCTCCTCTGTCTCACATGTGAGCACAGATCGGACAGCTACCTTCGCTGCACTCGAGTCGAGTATAGTCTTGAGGATATCCTTTGTGATGAGAGTTCCTTCGTCGATGACGACTTTTCACTTCGTATCGAGGACATCTTTCGCTGAGAATTTACCGTAGATCTTATTCTCGAATGTATCACCGAAGAGTGACTTCGACTCCTCCCTATCGAATTCTTCATAACGAAGCGTATGACAGTCGTGTTCTCGGGTGAGAATATTTTGCGCTGCATCGACGAGTCGACGTGTGAGGTATCCTGACTGAGCGGTCTTGAGGGCAGTATCTGCCTTTCCTTTTCGTCATCCATGTGTCGCGATGAAGTACTCGAGTGTCGAGAATCCTTCTTTCAGATTAGACTTGATCGGGAGCTCGATCGTCTTTCCCGTAGGAGAAACCACGAGACCCTTCATACCACAGAGCTGAGTGACGTTTCACCAGTTTCCTCGAGCTCCTGAATCGACGAGATTGTAGATTGGATTACTTGGAGAGAAATTCTTTTTCATCTCTTTTTCTATCTTACTCTTCACCGCACTCCAGATCTGGAGTGACTGGAGATAGCGCTCATCTTCTGTGACGAGACCATGCCAGTGAGCTTTTTGGATTTCTTTGATTTTATCTTCACCTTCTTTGACGAAGATATCTTTCTCGACTGGTATGATCATATCGAATGCCGATACTGTCAGACCTGAGAGAGTCGCATATTTAAATCAGAGATTTTTTATCTTATCAGCGAGGAACGCTGTCTCTTCTCCTCCGAGAATATCGAATGAGCGAGAAAGAAGTTTTTTCGAAACACTCTTTCCGACCGTTTCATTGATATACTGGAGTGACTCTGGAAGTATCTCATTGAAGAGAAATCTTCCATAAGTCGTGTCGAGGATTTCTCCTCTGATACGGATCTTCACTGGAGTATGGAGAGTGATCGCAGCATTCTCATAGGCGATCATCGCATCATCACCACTCGCGTAGGCGTATTTGGACTCACCTGCATCGATCTTCGTGAGGTAGTAACACCCGAGGATCATATCCTGAGAAGGGGCGACGATCGGCTCACCATTTGATGGATTGAGCATATTTTTCGAAGTGACCATGAGATTGGACGCTTCGAACTGCGCTTCCATCGTGAGAGGGAGGTGGACTGCCATCTGATCTCCATCGAAGTCCGCGTTGAACGCCGTACAACAGAGTGGATGGAGTCGGATCGCCTTTCCATCGATAAGTACTGGACGAAATGCCTGGATACCGAGTCGGTGAAGTGTCGGAGCACGATTGAGGAGTACATATTTCCCAGCGATGACTTCGTCAAGGGTATCCCAGACTTCTTTTGTTTTTTCTTCGATGATTTTTTCTGCATGTTTTACATTATATGCGTACTCACGTTCGATGAGTTTTCCGATGACAAAAGGCTTAAAGAGAGTGATCGCCATTGATTTTGGAAGACCACACTCATTCATCTCGAGCTCAGGTCCTACGACGATGACTGATCGACCTGAGTAGTCGACTCGTTTACCGAGGAGATTCTGACGAAATCGTCCTTGTTTTCCCTTGAGGATATCAGAGAGTGATTTGAGTTTCTTCTTGGTTGCTGTGGTATATCCAGGTCGATTCGATCGTACGTCTCCATTAAGGAGCATATCGACCGCTTCTTGGAGCATACGTTTTTCATTTTTCAGGATGACATCTGGAGCTCCGAGCTCAGTGAGCTTTCGAAGGCGGTTATTTCTATTGATGACGCGACGATAGAGATCGTTCAAGTCACTCGAAGCAAAGCGTCCACCATCGAGCTGGATCATAGGACGCAGATCTGGAGGGAGGATCTGGAGTGCTGCGAGGATAAAATTCTCAGGACGCTGACCAGACTTGAAGAGGCTCGATGCAAGTTTGAGCTTCTGGAGAATTTTTTTATGTTTGCTTTTCGGCGCGATCCTGAGCTCTGCCTGATGTTCGGCGATAAATGCCTTCAGGTCGATACGCTCGAGAAGCTGTTTCAGATGCTCTGCACCTGTACCACCCTTGAATACATGAGGAAATTTCTCATATATGATACGGTAGTCGAGTTCTCCGATGACTTCTGCGACTCTGAGAACTTTGAGAAGATCACGGAGTTTCGCATACTCTACATCGAGCTCGTCGATACGACGAGTATGCATAGTTTCGAGTTCTGCGAATTCTTTTTTACTGATTTTCTTTTCTTCGAGCTGGAGAGTGAGATTTCCGACGGTCTGCTGGACTTCTTTCTGAAGAGTGATTTTTTGATTTTTATACGCATTTTCGAGCTCTGAGAGAGCTTCATCACGCTTATCCTCATAGACTTCTGTGATGATGTATGAAGCGAAGTAGGCGACTTGCTCGAGTTTTTTCACAGAGATATCGAGAAGGAGTCCAGTCCGAGAAGGGACACTCTTCAGATACCATATATGAGCGACAGGAGCGGCAAGCTCGATATGACCAGTTCGCTGACGGCGAACCTGAGAAGTCGTGACTTCTACACCACATCGCTCACAGATAACTCCTTTGTAGCGGATACGCTTGTACTTGCCACAGGCACACTCATAGTTCTTGCGTGGTCCGAAAATCTGCTCACAGAAGAGTCCTCCTCGTTCTGGACGCTGCGTACGGTAGTTGATCGTCTCAGAGATGAGCACTTCCCCATAGGAGAGGGCTCGGACATCTTCTTTCGATGCGAGACCGATAGAGATCGCACGGAGATTATCGAGATTTTTCCCGACAGTAATATCTCGGCGACCTGCATGTTTCCCTATCTGGGAGTAGTCAGTGATCTTATCATTGAGGAAATTTTCAAGATCTTTTGTCATTGGAAACATAGGAGAATTTTTTTAGGAATTAGAATTTATGCTATAAAACCAGGTCCACTTTCCTTCGTACCACATACGTGAAGAGAGCAAAGGAGAAATATGTTCTCTTTCTCTTGGGCAAAGCCATACGGAGGAAATGGCAGGATGTTAAATTCTTGTACTATTCTTTATCATCTTCGATGATACTCGTCGTCACTGGTATTTCTTCTGCATTTTTTTCTCCTTCAGGGATATCGACTTCGATATCGAACGCACCCTCGAGTTTTTCGAGTTCTTCGAATCGATTTTTCATTTCGAGTTCGAGTGCTTCGACTTCCTCTTCACCGAGAAGATCGATGTTGAGATTGAGCGCTTGGAGCTCACGAAGGAGGACATTGAATGATTCTGGAACATTAGGACGACGGATTTTCTTTCCTTTCACGACTGCTTCGTAGAGCTGCGTACGACCATTGATATCATCTGATTTCACGGTGAGCATTTCCTGGAGGATATTGGCAGCACCATATCCTTCGAGTGCCCACACTTCCATTTCTCCGAGACGTTGTCATCCGTTTTGTGCCTTACCTCCGAGTGGCTGCTGTGTGACCATAGAGTATGGACCGACACTTCGAGCATGGATCTTATCTTCGACGAGGTGGTGGAGCTT
>JANMHM010000003.1:0-1912 GCA_031375155.1 Candidatus Altimarinota bacterium | reverse complement strand
GCGATGTCATTGATATAGAAAGAGTGTTTCGCAGAAGCATCGAAGTACTCAAAAAGTGATAAGGATGACTCATCTTGTCCTCTGAGAACTACTCGAGCATGTGTAGAAAAAGTCTCTTGAAATCATCGTGTAAGCCCATCGGAAAAAGGTGAAAACTCCACGATAGGTGCAAGTATATTCTGTAGAGATATGAGTCCTTCCTTAAAGTCCTCCTCGATATCCCGAGAGAAAAAATATCGACTCAAAAGGAACCAAAAAGAAGCAAAAAGGATGATGAGAAAACTGGAGTCGATATAGGAGTAGAGTCCATCTTTTTCCGCTAAAGGAAACAGTATATTTCTCGAGATATCATACGTACCTATAGTCAGGATAGTAGCCACAAGAAAAACAAAAACCCTGCGTATACTGTATCATACAGGATGAAAATAATACCGCCTCAGCACGAAAGAGATGTAGAGTATATATGCGAAAAAGAAAAAGATGATCTCCCGTTCGAGAATCCATATATGAAACATGGGCAAGAGAAGCTGGAGGATGAGGAGTGTGACGATAAAAAAGAAGGTCGCAAGAAGGATATGTTCGAGACGCACCCGATGAAGTCATGTGAGTTTTTTGAGTCAGCGGTATGAAAAAAGAAGAAAGAGGATGATAAATGTAATATGAAGTCCTACATGGAGAAAGAAAAGCAATCCTTCTCGTTCACGAAAGACAGAAAGATCTGCATCAAAATTGAGCCCCTCTATAATAAAAGGAGATCCGATATACAAAAGAGTTAAAGCTCCATAAAAACCTGCCATTGCAATATGGTAGGGAATAGGGGCTCGTTTTTTCTCGAAAAATATGATAAAGGAAAGTAGACTATATACACCAAGTATCCCTACGAGAAAGGTAGCGCGTGATATGAAAAGAAGTATGTGTTCGGATAACAATTCACTGAAAAATAAGAAATATCAGAGAAACCACAGAGATGCAAATATACTAAATAAGAAAAAGTAGTATCATGAAGCGTCTTTTTGCTTACGAAGGACGATAGTACCGAGAAATACAGAGGCGAAAATCGTGATGTAGTAGAGGTGTGCGTAGTATTGCATATATCTGATATATGATACCAGTATATAGAAATACCACACTTGTACAGAGAAAAGGTATATGCACAATTTCTAAGCTTGCTTTCTTATAAATCCCCGACTTCATGAGTCAAACTGTGTCTTATACTGCCTGACTGGATCTCTATAAACGATGAGATCGCTCTTATAGTTTGGTCCTGTATTTTTCACCTTCCAGCGCTCTACAGGATCATCCGATATTCAGAGAGAGACGGCTCCACAGCGACTCGATATTTTGTGCATACCGTTGTTTCGGTCAATCTCTGTGATACCTGGTAAATCATCCATACGATCCTCAGGAAGGATGCGAGCAAACTGAGCAAGAAGACGAAAAAGTGTACTCGCACTCTGATATTCAGGGATGAATCCGATCGAAGAAAGGACGAGAAGTTCTCTCGGAGAGTGACCGAGTTTTTTATGAACTCTGCGAGCAATCTCGGTAACTCAGACATCCCGATAGTGATAGGCAAATTCACCTTCGAATATAGCATCGAGAGTGTCTACGTAGGCTTCCTCATATCCTACGATCTCATCTTCGGTATTCCGACAGAGTACGAGAAACGCCTCTGTACTTTCGAGAAGTCGTTTCTGTATTTTTTTTATATTGGCAGAACCATATACCATCTCTGTACCTCACCCACATTTTGGACAGAGTACATCGTGTTCTTGCCACCCAAGCAGATGCATGATTTTGGATATTGTATTATTTTTGACTTCATCTGGAAATTTTCCGAATACATCTTCTTTCGAAGACATGGTATGACACGACTTACACTGTACGAATTCACCGAGACTTTTCGAGTTTG
>JANMHM010000050.1:0-4527 GCA_031375155.1 Candidatus Altimarinota bacterium | reverse complement strand
CTCAAGTGATCTCGAAATCAGATTCTCTGAGAACTCTATGAGAAAGTCCTCCCTGCACTTCCAGACTTTCCCTACGCGCCGAAAGATATGGTATTTATCGGAAAGTGATGTGACTATATCATATTCGACGGTCTCACCGAGTGACATCTTCGCGAAGTCATATTTCTCGAGCTAAAAAGCGGAAATGCGACTCTGACATACAATGAAAAGGCTATAAAAGAGACTCTTTCTCGAAAACGTGTGCGATTCTCAGAGTACCGTATCGACAGTGTGAAAAATAAGGAATAATCAGATAGAAAAATTGGAATTTTCTCCACTATCTGATATACTCATCTCTAAGTAATATATTCATAATTTCTCATTGATTATGCTTCTTCTTTCCTCTCGTTCGCTCTCATGATACGGTCTCGATAAGATATTTGCTCTAGCAAAGGCTGCCTCATACGACGGACTCGATCTTTCGGTAGATTTCTCACTCTTCGATACGACTGATGCCGACTATCTCGATAGCCTCATCGTCCGATATGACTTTCCTATCTCGAGTATCACTGCTCCAGAAAGGAAAATGAGTAAAAAACAAGTAGAAACTATAGTAAAACTCGCTGATAATCTCGGCGTAAAAATGGTCAATCTCACTCCTCCCCATAGAAGTGATCGAGAAAAAGACTGGTTCTGAGATGCGCTCAAGTCTCTGATGGCAAAATATCCGAGTGTGACTATCAATATCATCAATGCTCCTCCCAAAACCTGGCTCTTCGTGATCGCTGAGTACGGGGATGCGCGTCCTGAGACGATCAAAAAAGTCACTGAGCATACTGCACTTTCGATCACCAATGTCGAGCCAGAAAGTGGTGTCGATCTTATGAAGACATTTACCCTCCTCGGTAATACGATCGACCTCGTCTACCTCAGTGACAAGACAGAGGAAGAAAATGGACTCTTTCCAGGAGAAGGAAGTATGCCACTCGAAAGTCTCCTCATCCGTATGAAAGAAGCAGGATATACTGGACTTTTCTCACTTGATGTCGATCCTGACGCACTCTCTGCTGGAAGTGACGATGAAGTGATAAAAAAACTCGAAGAAGTAAAAGCGTTTCTCGAGAAATACTATCGATAATTTTTTCAGCTAATTATCCTTATACCGTCACCTCAATGCTTATCCTTCGCACAAGGAACTCATTCATTGTACGAAATAACATCAACTATAATACGTGCAAGATCACTAGCAAGACCAAAGGATTTGCATACGAGTTTTTGTCATCTTTGAATAAGGGGTCAGACTAAATCGAGAGCTCACATATTTTAGAAGTTAGTTCGTAAACATCTTCATCTCACGGAGCTTGCTCTCGACACTTCACTCGATCTCAAGGCGATCACGGAGAAATATATTTCCTTTTTGTGCGAGGATCGAGAGGACGAGCTTGTCATTATATTCGAGACGATTGGTAAAGTCTTCGAGTGACATGATCGCATATTTCACTTTTTTCCCGAAAAAGGTTTTTTCGAGAAAGTTATTGAATTCGATCTTATCGAGTTCACCGATGATAAATATATCGACTATATTATTGGTCGTCTCATTTCGAAAGTCGAGGATCGTCTCAGAAATAGTCACGAGATCGAGATTTTTTCTTCATTTGAAAAATTCTTTTACTGGAACGAGGACATTATACGCCTTCAGAAACATTTCTTTTATCTCTGTATAGATGAGACATGTCCGATTCATCGTATAGTATTTTTTCTTATTTTGCTCATAGGACTTCAGGATACCGAGATGTTCGAGATTCATGAGTTCTCGACGGACAGCATTGATTTGTTCGTTGGTATCGCGACAGAGTTCGCGAATAAAAAATCCAGTATTCGTATGAGATACCGTATCCTCTATGACAAGTTTTTCGAGGAGTTTGACGCGTGAACGCGAACCAAAAAGTTTGACGAGATCCAAGCTGTAGAAGGGAAAGGAGTACTAAAACCAAAGTATATAGGAAAGAAAGTGGAATGCAAGAGTTTGTCTCGACTTTTTCTTATTTTTCTATAGACTCTCCCGCATGTCCAATCTCAATCCACCACAGCTAGAAGCCGTAGCGACAATCCTCTGACCACTCCTCATCAATGCCTGAGCAGGGTCAGGAAAGACTCATACTATCACCGAGCGTGTGGTCTCGATGATCACAGAAAAAGGGATCGAGCCTCGAGCTATTTTTTGTGTCACGTTTACCAATAAAGCCGCTCGAGAAATGCGCGACCGTATCGCTCGAAAGCTCGGCATCAATCCAGAAGGGATCAATCCTTTTCGCGAATCTCGTCTTCCTATGGTCGGGACATTTCACTCGACAGCAGCATTTTTCTTGCGTATGTTTATCGACCGGCTCGGCTATGGGAAAGACTTCGTGATCTATGATGCTGATGACTGTCTCCGTCTGACGAAGGAGATCATGAAAAGGCAGAATGTAGATGAAAAGGAATTCAATCCTCGTGCTATCCATGGCATGATATCGAAAGCAAAAGGTGAGTGACTCGCTCCAGGAGAATACTCTGCTACCGTCGACTCATATATCAAGTCAGTCGTCCTCGAAGTCTACAGGGAATATGCTGGCAGACTCAAAAAAGAAAATGCTCTCGATTTCGATGACCTCCTTCTCTGTTTCAGGCAGATCCTCGATATCGACGAAGTCGTCGAGTATTTCCATACACGATTCCAGTACTTCATGGTCGATGAGTATCAGGATACCAATCTCCTCCAGTATGAGATTATCCGTATCTTAGCAAGCAATACTCGCAATCTCTGTGTCGTCGGTGATGACTGGCAAGGTATATATAGCTGGCGAGGAGCCAATATCGAAAATATTTTATCATTCAAAAAGGACTATCCTGAAGCAAAAGTGATCAATCTCGAAGAAAACTATCGCTCGACGAAAGTGATCATCGAAGCGGCGAATGCCGTGATAAAAAATAATACCAATCAGATGAAGAAGACGCTCTTCACATCGAATCCTACGGGAGAGAAGATCATCCTCCTCGATGGACTCGATGAGAAGCATGAAGCAGAGATGATCGCAAGTACGATAAGAGATAGTTCACGTCATGTCGAAGGATGAGACATCTTGCCCTGAAAGATTGAGCAGGATTTCTCGTCGTCCGCAGAAATAGGACTCACTCGAAATGACAGAGCATCAAACTATTCATCCTTCGCTATCCTCTATCGGACCAATGGCCAATCTCGTCTCATAGAAGAATCTCTCATCAGAAAAAATATTCCTTATAGAGTCTTCGGAGGAGTGAAGTTCTATGAACGCAAAGAGATAAAAGACATTCTTGCGTATATTCGCATTATATTCAATCCACTTGATTCGATGAGCCTGAAGAGAATAATCAACGTGCCCAGTCGAAAAATCGGAGAAAAATCACTCGAAAACTTTCTCGAAGTTCTCGAGCGGGAAAGACTCTCTGTATCTGATTTTTCAGAAAATGAGTTTCTCATCAATGCTCTCGGTGGTATCGGAGCAAAGGGGATACAGGGATTTTGCTCGATATATAAGCTACTCCGAGAAGAGTCACGGACAAAGTCAGTGGCAGAAACTATGGCAAGTGTGATCAAGCGAACTGGATATGAGGAGTACCTCAGGGAAGAATATGCAGAAGATGAATTCGAGGGAAAGATGGAAAATCTCGAAGAGTTTCTCAATATGGCATCTCGCTATGACGGGATGATCTATCCTGAGAACTTTGCGACATTTCTCGAAGATATCGCTCTCATCACGGATCAAGATAGAAATCAGGAAAATGCGAGTAGAGACGATACATGATACGTCTCACTCATGACGATCCACCTTGCCAAGTGACTCGAGTTCCCGACGGTGTTTATCGCGGGAGCAGAGGAGGGGATATTCCCTCACTCTCGATCCCTCATGGATGGAAACGCGCTCGAAGAGGAACGTCGTCTCATGTACGTCGCCATCACTCGCGCGAAGACGGCTCTCTACATATCTCGTGCTCATGAGCGATATACGTTCGGAAACTATAGTGCCAATCCGAAAAGTAGATTTGTGAAGGAAATCCCGAGTGAATATATACAAGTAGAAGAAAATAGAGGAAGTGCACAGAGCATATTCGGCTGATGAGGAAGTGGATTCCAGACGATGAATGACATATTCTGAAACAGAGGTGGTGAGCCAGCATTTGTGCCACGAGTGACGAAAGTGAAAAATGAAGTAGGAAGTTTCGCCCTCGGAGATCGTGTAGAGCATGCACAGTATGGTATCGGGACTATTGTCGCTATATCATGAGCTGTCGCAGATATCGCCTTCTCAGGAACAGGAGTGAAGAAGATGAATGTAGAGATCGCACCTGTGAAGAAGATATAGTTGACTTAGAATAAATAAAATATATGGGTCTTCCCCAGTTATCGGTTAGTTTTTCGAAGTAATTTTAAGATTTCTTTGTAGATATCTTTTCAAGTTATACGACAATTATATCTAAATTCAGATTCTTTCAAATAATAATAAAAGTAGGCTTTCTTGATTCCGTTGA
>JANMHM010000027.1:0-4957 GCA_031375155.1 Candidatus Altimarinota bacterium | reverse complement strand
GCGTGGATCGCGGCGAACTCCTCATAGCGAGCATTCAGGATCTCTTTTATAAGGACGAGCTTATTCTGGATAAATGTCTGAGTGACAGAAAAGAGCGATTTCTCCGCTTTTTCGAGAAGCTCTGTCGTCTCAGATACCTCGTCGAATCCTGCATGCGTGATCTCATTCCCAGCTTTTATAAGCTTACGGAGGACGGATTTATTTTTCACGATCTGCGCATACTGATAGATATTGGCACTGGTGAATATACTCGTCATAAGATCAGCAAGAAAGGTATCTCCACCGATAGAGTTCAGCTTTTTCTGATCGTCGATGAGCTCACGGACAGTCAGTGAGTCGATAGGACGATTGCGTACGAAAAGATCGACCATAGCCGCATAGACGATACCATGCGCAGGGTCATAGAAATCCTCTGCGATGAGGAGATTGGCTATCTGGACGATACCGTCCTTATCGATGAGGATAGAGCCGAGTACTCAGCGCTCAGCTTCGATGCTATGTGGGGGGACTCAGAGTGACAAGAGGAAAATTAAATTAATTTATAGTAACAGGAAGGATTTTAGTAAACTCAGCTCCTTTTATAGAATTAAAAAAAAGCTTTATTTTTTTATTATAGAGTAATTCTATTTTGATAAGTTTATTTTCTGGATCAGTAATACTATAGAGTTCTTGCACTGTTCCATTAGGTTTTAGTAGGGTGAGTGTTTCGCTGTGATTACCTCATCCAAGTTCCTCCCATCCAGAAAGTACATATGTACCATTCTTTCATTTTTCTACTTGTTTTACAGGAGCATAGCTTCAACCAAATCACTCCTTCGAAGCCGTATTATAAAATGAAGATACCCTATAACTATAAGATCAACCTACATATTCTATTTGATACCAATTTGATCCGTAGTTTTTTATTATCAAACTTTTCCTCATACATATTCTTGCCTTTAGTACATATGACGATTTTTCTTTTTCTGTAAAAGCCATATCACAGGAGTATCATTCATTGCTCTTCTGTAATACAAGGCTCGTATTATGATAAACATAAGTAAACTCTTCATCTTGCTTAAGAGTGAAGTTATATGCCTTTTTCTCTGTATAGATATATTTAGCTGATGCCCATTCAGTAGAGAAAAGAAATAATAATCCGATGATAGCGAGATATATTTTCATAGTTTAAGAAGTTATTAGTTAATTTTTCTCCCCTCCAAAATTCCCAGCAAGCTCTTCTTCTGTGACGAGTTTTCCGATGAGATCGACTATTTCCTGGTTATAGGGAGTGAGATTTTTGAGCTTGATGAGCACTTCGATCGCTTCTCGTCTTTCTCCTTTGGTGATGAGAGACTGAGAGTAGAGCCAGAGAATCTCAGGATTGCGTGGATATTGTTTCAGATAGGCTTTTCCATAGAGATAGACGTCTTCTGGAAGTGAGAGCTCAGAGGCGAGATGCGTGAGCGTATAGAGAGTCTCCTCATCTTCTCACTGGAGCGAGAGGATCTTCTTATAGAGCTCATAGGCGACCTCATACTTTCTCTGCATCGCCAGAGAAGTCGCGAGATGGATAAGGATCTCAGCATCATCAGGATACGTATGGGCGAGGTCTTTGAAGATATACTCTGCTTTCTCATAGGCATGTTCTCGCTCGAAGAGAGATGCCATGAGGAGATTGAGTTCACGATGATCTTTTTCGATCGCGAGACCATTTATGATAAATGTCCGAGCTTCATCGATATGACCACGAGCGATGAGAGTCCTCACCATACTCACGATCTCGATGAGTTTTTCTTTCTTTTCAGGAGAAGTCTTCGAGTTCGGAACATCAGTAGCTTTTTTGCTCGGAAGGTGTACTACTTTCTCTGGCATGAGCAGCGTCTCTATTTTGGTTTCCTCGATAGGACTTTCTTTTCCTATGAGAAGCGTATCATCATAGACTTCTTCTTGGATAGATTCTGTAGCAAGATTATTTTGGATAGTGACTTCATCATGTATTTCGATAGGAGCGACAGCCTCAGGAATCAGCTCTTCTACTATAGTGATAGTTTCTGTCTGAGGTGTCTGCCCTATACCTTCGAGAAGGGGGGATGAAGTCTCAGGGAGGAGTCCTTCGAGAGTCACCGGAGATTCTTCTTTAGAAAGTATTTCTGTAGTCGGTAGCGTTTCTATAGTCTTTTTACCCTCTTCTTCTGTCATAAGAAATGGTGATTCGAGCTGTAGCTCTTCTTTAGAAACTATAGATTCTTCTCCTATTTCAGGGAGTATATCTGGAGTCATAGTATCGAGATTCTCAGCTCATACAGATGGCTCTTCTGTAGGAGTAGCATTTTCTTTCACATATGCCTTGCGCGGATGAAGTGCTTGGATCACTCACACAATATAGAGATATCCATCATAAGCAAAGAGTGCGAAAATCACGAAAATACAGGCGAACATGAGTATCGCTTCGATAGACGCAGACTGAGCTGTAAAAAGAAATTCCATGCGAAAGTGAGCAAAATTTTTCTACACATATGATATAAACAAAACTGAAATTTGCAAACGGGAAAAACTCATTTTTGATATTTTAGTTTTTTTCGAAAAATAATTTGCTTTTCCTCTCCAATCTTATATAATCCGCCTCGATTTTCCTTTACTCATTTTTCATCTATCCCATGGACTCTACTCTCATCGCCGCTATCCAGGCAAGCACTGTCATCGCAAAAGATACTCCTATCGTAAAGACTGGTATGGAAGTCGAGGTCCATCAGATCATCAAGGAAGGTGAGAAAGAGCGTATCCAGCTTTTTAGAGGTCTCGTCATCTCTATGAAAGGGAAGACTCACCTGGATAAAGTCATGACTGTCCGTGCTGATATCGACGGCATCGGTATCGAGAAGATTTTCCCGATCCATTCTCCGTATATTTCTAAAATCGTCGTACTGAGACAATTTAAAGTCCGCCGTAAAAATATCCGATATATCCGTGAACTTACTGGAAAAGCTGCTCGTCTCAAAGAAATCAAGTAATAATTTTCTCTAAACCTCCCATTAATGGGAGGTTTTATTTTGTCTTAATATGGTATAGTATAGAATATATTCTTCACAGAGTTTCACTTGCTTTTTCAGTGAATTTGGTGTGAAGAGGCTTCTCGAGTTTTCCCGAGCAAATAACGTATTCATTATTCCTGTCAATGTTTTTTTTTCTTTTGACATCGCCCTAAAAAAGAATAAAAAGACGTCCATAAAACGAGTCAAAAAGAGAAGCTATAGTGGATCACGGTAATAGAAGTCAAGTATTCTTTTTTTGGTCATTCATGTCTAAGGTATTCGCATTCTCAGATCTCCAAAAAGTCGTATCATCACTCGCAGTAGAAGTGAGAAAACAGGATTTTCTGACGTATTTTAAGAAATTTTCTCTCATTTCTACGACAGAAAATTCTATCACTCTGGGTGTGATATCAGGATTTCATAGAGACAATCTTACCAAAAAATTCACCCTCGATATCGAAAAGGCTATCCGCATGAGTCATCCACACATAGAAAAAATCGAAATCGTCGTAGATGATGAGATAGATACTCGTAGTGCAGAGTATGTCGTGGACTGTCGTCTCACACAGAAAGAGACAGAAAAAATCACTAAAAAAGAACAAATCCATGGAGTAGAAATCGTCGAAGGACTCAATAGTCGCCTCACGAGTGACAGGTACAAGCTCGATAACTTCATCATCGGTCCGTCCACTCAGCTCGCACATGCTGCTTGTGAGGCAGTCGCACGGCGTCCAGGAAGCTCATACAATCCTCTCTATCTCTATGGAAATGTCGGACTCGGAAAAACTCATCTTCTCCAGGCCTCCGCGAATGTCATCAGAGAAAAATATAAGCACCTGAAAGTCATCTATACTACAGCAGATAGATTTCTCTCTGACTATGTCGCGAGTATCAAAGGACGCTCTGTCGATAAGCTCCGTGAAAAATATCGCCAGATAGATGTCCTCGTGATAGACGATGTACAGTTCCTCGCAGGAAAGAAGCAGACACAAGAAGAGCTCTACAATATATTCAATATCCTCTACGAAGCAGGGAAGCAGATCATCCTCTCAGGAGATCGCCCACCGAAGGAGCTCACAGAGCTCGAACCACGGCTCCAGAGCCGATTCGAATGGGGGATTACCGTAGATCTCGGAGAGCCTGACTATGAGACTCGACTCGCCATCATCCAGGAGAAATCCAGAGCACGAGAATTTATCCTCGACCAGGAAGTGGCAGAGTTCATCGCGGAGAACGTGACGACCAATGTCCGTGAACTCGAAGGGATACTCAATCAGATCATCGCAGAATACGATCTCAAGAATACGCCTCCCACTCTCGAAAACGTCGCATACCGTCTCTCGAAACTCGCCGTCCGCTCTATCACAACGAGCCTCACGGAAGGTCGCTCTATCCGTACAGGAAACTGTAGCTACGAAGACCTCATCCAGGCAGTCTCATCTCACTTCGGTATCGAGATCCGCACACTCCTATCAGAAGATCGAAAAAAAGAGAATATGATCCCTCGCCAAGTCGCGATGTATCTCCTGAAAAATCGTCTTCACTATACCTACGAACGTATAGGAAATATATTCTCAGGGCGCAACCATACGGCTGTGATGTACTCATGTAAGAAACTCGAACTCGTGATGAAAAAAGACCAACAGGTTGTGTATGAAGTGAACGTAATACGGGATAAACTCGGTATATAGTTGCTATAATAGAAAAATTATGATAGGATAATGAAAATTATCTTATTTTTTTATGGTGGACACTCTCGTACAAGCATCTGAGGAAAGGAATCTATCATCACTCAATCTTCATGCTAAAGAAATCACTATCAGAAAACTTCACGATAAGTCATGAAAGCTTACGGGTAGTATTAACAAACGATTTCATGCAATAATTAGAAAAGTAGAGGAATGAAGAATGGTATATGTAGAGCCAGATAAATTGAAGGAGGT
>JANMHM010000008.1:0-7091 GCA_031375155.1 Candidatus Altimarinota bacterium | reverse complement strand
TCACTCAGTGAGTCCGTCGAATATGATATAGTCACATCACTTTCCTATAAATACCATATCTTTCGGTGAATATGGAAAATCTGGAAGTGCCGGGAGGACTTTCTCATAGAGTTCTCAGAGAATCTGGTTGCGAGATCATTTGAGGACAGATTTCTTCAGATTCTTATGCTCGAGGAGTGCGAGTATGCGCATCATCGCCATACCGAGGAGAAGGCCGAGAAGGAGTCA
Source organism: Candidatus Altimarinota bacterium (assembly GCA_031375155.1). GTDB lineage: Bacteria > Patescibacteriota > Gracilibacteria > BD1-5 > UBA2023 > JAGOMW01. The sequence goes on along the minus strand of JANMHM010000008.1, from coordinate 6,863 downwards.
GACGATGAGAGTAAATGAATCCATGATTTTTTGCTTGTTTTCTCGAACTTTTCTCATAATATCCTCATACTCTTAAAAATCAAATTTATGCTCCGAGTCCTCGCCTCATCTGACTCTACTCTTCGTGATGCCCTGGTATCAGCTCTTTCCCTCGAAAAAAAAGAAGATACTCTCCATGTCGTCACTTATAGGAAGTGAGAGTGGATATTCGTATATTTTGCTCACCCTATCACTCCAGAGGATATGACATGGATCGCAGAGTCATTTTTTCCTGATCGTGTCTATCTTCCCTACTTTGGCTATAGTATCGATGTCATGCATGAGATCGGTGATGTGATCGTGCCAAATGTATTTCTCTCCTATGATCTCTCACTCAAAGATAGTGACATCACGAAAGAAAATCGTGATACTTTCTCGAAAAATCCGCGATTTCTCGAGATATTTGCTGAGCAGAAGGACTACTACGTGGAGGACTTCGGACTCTCAGTCGGTGGTATCGTCGTCGATCAGGCACCAGAAATCCCATCAGATGAGCTCTCAGGAAAGATGATGCTCGCCTATGAGGGAGACGTCTACGCACGAGAAATACTTGCCTGATCGGTCGATGCTGTGATCCGAGAAGAGAATCCTACTCTCATCCTCGTCGGTATCGCTCATGGAAAGAAAAACTCTCGATACCCTGATACTGCAGGTGATGTCCTGACTGCACGAAACATCCTCACGACGATACGGCTTATGGAAGAGGAGTAGATTTAGATGTCATTTCGAGTGAGATTCATCCGTTCCTGTGATGAATCGAAAGAGAAATCTTCAAATTATGGTACTTTTTCTGGAACGTTGCATGGAAGATTTCTCACATTGCCACAGAAACAGGCGAGTTCGAAATGACAAAATTATAAATGGTTTTTAGCCAAAAAATAAAAGTGAGTATAAAAAAATCTCCGAGAAATCGGAGATTTTTGAGTGAGAATCCATAATGGTTGACCAGACAAGAGAATCTTCGAACTTCAGACCGGATTCGAACCGAACTTGAGGGGTTCTATCAAGTTGTTTTTAAATTTGTTGAGAATGAAAGAAATTTTCTATTGTTATTGGAAATAAAGTCTTATTATATAAATAAGTAAAATCCAATTATGACTAATTCTCCTATCAAAATTTGAAGAATGCCAAATTGAGAAAGCATCATTAATATGATGTGATCTCAAACATATGTTCATGCAAGAAACCTATTATGAAACGGCGATTGGTTTTGGTTTATTTTTTCAGCCATATTTTTAATGCATCATTCAATTGAATCTTATATAAAGGCAGTATTGAAGAAAAATTGATTAAAATGGCCCTATTGAATGAAATGACATGAATTAATATCTCTTCTAGAAATATTTAGACAATCTTCAACTTTGAATCCTCTGTATATAAAATTGATATCTGATCCAGATATTATGGATTTATTACAATCATTAACAGATAATTATACGCAATGCAAGTATCTTGAAGCCTGATTTGAGATTAATAAAGATAAATTAAGAGATTCCTTTGATGAAATTATTTTTATTCTCCATAATAATTTACATGAATGAAAAGATGATAGACGAAGAAGTATTGATGTACCGAGTACCATGGTAGATTTTGTGGATTTTAAGAACAAGCAACCATTTGTATGGTGTGTCATATAATAAAAAAACTTCCATATTGGAAGTTTTTTTATTGCATCGAACTCTTGTTTTTGGATTAACAAAAGAAAGAATCGAGGCATATTTTTGTTGAATCCATGATGGCTGGGGTACTAGGATTCGAACCTAGGATGGGGGATTCAGAGTCCCCTGCCTTACCGCTTGGCGATACCCCAAAGCACGTGGATTCTATAGAAAGTTTCCACTTTTGCAAATATTTTTCTATTTCTCCCCGATATTGAACTGTGGTTGTCCTCACATGTTATCGAATGCTCAAAATGGATACGCTGATCCTATAGCTATGAGAAGCATGCCGATGAGAGAGATAGCGACGATAGTACCATTACTTCCGAGATATCGATTGGCCCATCACCACTCACCAGTAGTATTGTATATCTGGTATCGATATTTTAGTATGGTGATGCCGAGAGCGATGAAGATGAGTCAGATAAAGAGCTTCATAGATCTTAGTAGAGAGAAATAAGTTTGGAATCGAGCATTTCTGGTATATCGAAACGGAGTCGTTCGACGAGTCGCTCATAGAGATAGTAGTCTTCCTCATCTCACTTGAGGATGAAGTGATCTATTACCTTTCCATCGCCGATATTTTCGGTCGAGAGTGATTCGATATTGAGTCCAGTATTGTAGAGGATATCTGTCACTTGACGTAGGAGTCCTCGCTTATCCTGGAAGGTCACATCCATCGCTATCGTGATACCTTCTATCTTCATGCTACTCCATCTCGCGGGTATACGCCGAGCGAGAGATACTCGCTCTATATTATCACAGTCGAACCGATGTATCGTGATGATCCCCTTTCCTATAGCTCCTACGATCCTATCCCCAGATTTTGGACTACAGCAGAGAGCCATTTTGTAGGGGATATTTCGCTCTCTTCCTATGATGACAGTATCCTCTTCCTCATTTTTGATTTTATCACGAGGAGGTTTTTCTGGAGTTTTTGCGAGTATTTTCTCTTCTCAGAGGACTTCTTTTATGGTGATATCATTGAGCGCTTTCAGTATACTTCCTGGCTTTCTCGAGAGATTTCCGAGCTGGACGAGGACATCCTCTTTCTGCTTGGTATCGAGGGTTTTTCCGTCGAGATTTTTCAGCAGTGAGAGTTCCTTATCGAGTCATTTTCCATAGTTACGCTCGAGGTAAGAGTTCAGGATAAATCTTCCTTTTTCCACGAAAAATCATCGTTCTTCACGATTGATAAAGTGTCTGATATGCTCACGAGCTTTTGGAGTCTTCACGAATGAGAGCCATGTCGGATTGGGCTTTCTATGAGAGTCAGTCACTATCTGGATACTCTCACCATTATGGAGAGCATAGTCGAGTGGCACGACCTGACCATTTACCTTCGCGATCGTGAGCTCATTCCCGACTTTCGTATGGATCGCATAGGCGAAGTCTATCGGAGTCGCTCATTTCGGAAGTGTGATGATATCGCCCTTCGGCGTGAATACGAATATCTGATCAGAAAAGACATTCATGTCCATCTCTTTCATGAACTCTCCTCCTTCAAGTGAGTTTTCGACTATTTTTTTGATCGTCTTGACCCAATAACTATCCTGTGACTTCACGCTGACTCACTTTTCTGCGTATTCGAAATGCGCAGCTACTCAGATTTCTGCCTGTATGTGCATCTCTGGTGTACGTATCTGGATCTCTGTCGGCTGAGAACGTACTTCTGGGAAGAGTCCGACGACGGTCGTGTGGAGTGACTGATAGCCGTTCTCTTTCGGAAGCGCGATATAGTCCTTGAATCTCTTTGGCATCGGGACAAATACATTGTGTAGTACTCAGAGTACTTCATAACAGCGGGGGATGTTATCCGTGATGATGCGGATCGCGAAGAGATCATAGAGATCACGAGAATTGCTATATGAGTATTCTTTTCGCTGGAGTTTTTTATAGATGCTATATGGTGCCTTGATCCGATAAGAAATATCAGTGATCGGGACGCTCTCAGGGATCATTTTTCGGATGATCGTTTTGGCTTCATTGATGAAGTATTCTTGTTCTTCTTTCATCCCGCTGAGTTCTATAGTGATCTTATAGTATTCCTCTGGATGGAGTATACGGAAACACTCGGTTTCGAGCATCTCCTTCATACGAAATATACCCAGTCGATCAGCTATAGGCGCATAGATATTGAGCGTCTCGAGTGCTATGCGTTCGCGCTTCTTGGGATCTGGGTGGTGATCGAGAGTTTGCATATTGTGCAGTCGATCTGCGAGCTTCACGATGATCACACGGAGATCCTCGACCATTGCTATGAGCATCTTACGAAGACTCTCGACGGTGCGCTCTTCCCCACGATATCGTATAGCAGAGAGCTTCGAGAGACCTTCACAGATAGACGCAACCTCTTCTCAGAATCTTTTCGTGATATCTGATCTATCGAACGCTGTATCTTCGATCACATCGTGGAGTATACATGACTGGAGAGAGACGAGATCTGGCTTCAAGTGGAGGAGGAGGAAGCAAGCCTGGATGGGGTGTGTGATATAGGGCTCACCACTCTTGCGCATCTGTCCGTGGTGAGCATCGCGTGCGAACACATAGGTATCCCAGAGTGTCTTCTCGATCGTCTCTGGTGGCACACGCTTCATATACTCCTGCACTTTCGCTATGAGCTCGTGCATGAGTCTCTCCGCTTCTCTGTAGTCTACTTCGGGGATGATAGGAGTGGTCTCTGACATACTCTTATCATAGCAGAAAAGGTGAAAAAGAGAAATCTTTTCACTACTTATTCTCTATCAATCTTCCTTCGCTATCAAATGTAGTTCTTATCTTCGCAAGACCCAATCTTTCGAGAATTTTTATGTAGAAAAATCCTACATCGAAAGCTCCGTCTTTTCATCCGAGAGATATATCAGCACTCTTAGGTCGGAAGTGATGGTTACCATGAGTATGTTCACCAGCAGTAAGAAAATTTAACCAAATATTTTTCAGCTTTCAAACTTTTACTCATACATTTTGTGCATGAGATTTTCCGAACTCTCTTCTTCTTTCGGGATGATTATGTCCGAGTCCATTTACCGTTGTAGAAGCTCACTTCAGAAGAAAATATGATGTTGCTATTGCTATAAGTGCATTCGTATCTCAAAATGCCCAAATATAACCATTTGCCGTTAGAACAAGAAATAAAAGTTTTTGTATGGGGGTATTTGTAAGTTTCGCATCAATGGTTCATTCTTCTTTCATTGCCTCAACATGTCTATTATAACGCATAAAAGGATCTGCTATGGCTAACGGAAGTCCACCATTTTTGGGACTATGAGGATCTTTTGCCTCATCTGCATGGAGATGGTGCATCTCGTGTGTCGGTTTCCATTCATCGACATTAAATCATGCACCAAATTGTATGAGATTATCTGCAATTGTCTTGAATGTTTCATTTAGCTCTATGGCACCGTGAGTCTCACTCCTATGATATACTATAGAAATGGCAGATGTAGTTACATGATGTAAAAGTGCAGCTACTCATATAGCAAAAAATACTCGAGAATCTGGAGATCACTCATAGTTTTTTAGAAGGCTCCATGTACTTAGGCTCACCATTCAGATAATATTTCCTATTTTACTCGTAAATTCTATCCTCTTTCTTAAGGTCTCTTGGTCATCGGGTGTTGTAGAGAGTTGCTTAGACATTTTTTTATCCCCTTAGATTATACCCCTTCTCTTTCATCTTCTCGATCACCATATTTTGTACCATGAGCGCCTCTTCGTCCGATATCGTCGCGTCGTGGTTCGATAGGGTAAATGCGAAGCTCACACTCTTCATACCTTCACCGAGCTTCGATGCATCTTCATAGACAGAGTCGACATAGACTCACTCGATCCATGGGTGCACTGCGTCGATGATACGGGCGACATCTCCGGTCGGAGTGTTCGACTTCATTACGAAATTGAGTTCTCGAGAGATCGTCTGATATTTCGATATCGAGTGGAACCGCGTATCCCGATCCTGCATTTCTCTTAGGATCTCCTCATAGTCTCCCTCGAAGTAGAGAACTCCCTCAGGAAGTCCGAAAGAGGTCGCGACGCTCGGATGAAGCTCGCCGAATGCGAGGATAGTGGCGTCTCACTCCATGTATGCACCAGAGATGCCAGGATGGAAGAGTGCATGAGTCGTACCAGTATGCACTGGCGGGACAAATCCTATAGCACGTTCCAGATAGGTCTCGAGTGTCTTTCTGAGCTCTTCGAGCGATCCCCCGACGAGGACTCAGGCGATCTTCTTATTCTCATTATAGGGTTTTATCTTGATACTTTCGAGGAGAGCGTCACTGAGACTTTTTGTACTATTTTTCGAGTAGATTTTTCCGATTTCGAAAAATCCGAAATGATCCGAATACTTTAGATTTTCACTTGCTGCTATGAGAAGTCTCGGTGCGAGTGATCGTCGCATATGGGTGTATTCTTCGTTGAACGCATTTTGTATACCGATCGCATCATCCATATCTATGAGTCCGATTTGGCGATCGAGGGCTTCGCTTGTGAAGGAGTATCCGTAGACCTCGTGATAGTTCTTTCCAGCGAAATGCTCGAGAGAGAGATCACGAAGGGCGATCTCATGGTTTTTCTTCGCGATGCGAAAATTCGCAAAAAGTGGCGCGAGAGGAGTCCGATCGTATCCGTAGACACGAGCGACTTCTTCGGCGATATCCTCTTTTATATTAACATCTTTACTTGCTCGCCATGACGGGACTTGTACTCTGAGGTACTCATTTTCTTCTTCGTTTCAGGCAGATACTTCGATCTTTGCAGAGAAGAGAGTTTTTTTCTTTCCCTTTCCTATTTCCTGTCAATCCTGTAGTTCCCGTCATTCCGTACTTGTTACGGAATCCATGCCCTGTATTCCTGTACCGCAAGGGTATCACTCCCTTCGGTCGAAGACCTTCGCAGGAATGACGGGTACGTCGGCGAATGGTACTACAGAGACCTCGAAACCCAGTCTCTCGAGGATTGCACGGATTTCTTTTTTTGGGATTTTTGCTCCTGCTTTCAGATCGATGAAGTCAGTATCCACATCGATAGTGATACTATTCACACGAGACTCGTCGAGATATGATGATGTTCCTGTGACATCTATCTCTTTGCCGAGGAATTTCATATACTCGATCACACGAGGGAACGTCGTACCCGCAAGGATTGGATCGAGCGATTTCTCATAGC
>JANMHM010000051.1:0-13770 GCA_031375155.1 Candidatus Altimarinota bacterium | reverse complement strand
GGCACGGCACTCCGCGGGAGAAGGCCGACCTTGCCTACGCGGAAGACCGGGCCCGTCCGGCCGAGGAACGCTGGAAGGGCCTCGATGGAGGCGAGCACGTACGGGAGTTCGTCGACCGCATACACCTTGGCGCCACGACGTTCCTGACCGATCGCGAGGTGACACGGAGCGGCCAGCAACTCGCGGTGTGGAACGGATCATGCGAGAAGCGGGTCGAGCGATTTCTCATAGCGAGTGCTCGCATCGGTGCGAATACCATGTCTCTGAGCCGTGAGGCGCACCGCAGTAGCATCGAAGCAGGCAGATTCCCAGATGATATTTTTCGTCGATTCACTTACCGCACTTTCCATACCACCGATCACTCCAGCGATCGCGACAGGTCAGTTCGCATCCGCGATCACCATATCGTCTGGAGTGAGCTCGTATTTTGTATTATTGAGGGCGAGGATTTTTTCTCATTTCTTTGCCTGTCGGACAGAGATATCGCCTACGATCTTATCAGCATCAAATGCGTGCATCGGCTGACCGAGCTCGGTCATGATAAGATTGGTGATATCGACGATGTCCATCTTTGGTCCGAGTCCCGCACGTTCCATCATGAGGGTGATTCCCCATGGTGACTTCCCTACCGTGATCCCTTCCATCTTCATGAGGTGGTAGGAGAGACAGTTTTTTGTTTCGATGTGAGTATCGAGTTTCTGTAGTTCCCGTCATCCCGGGCTTGTCCCGGGATCCAGTAGAGCCAGAGACCACTGGATTCCTACCTTTCATCCTTCGTAGTACTTCGGAGAACGGGTCGCAGGAATGACGGAGACGGCGGAATCCTCAGAAATTAGAGAACCTGCAGGAATGACAGGAACTGAAAAATCCAGATCGAATACCGCACCGAACTCGCGCGCGTTCCCGACGATAGAGAAGAGATCAGGACGATTGGTGATGAACTTATTATCGATCTCGAATGTGACATCTCGAAGAGGATAGTTATAGATTTCTCCATTTTTTCCTGGGAATGGAAGTATGAGGTCGAAAAATGACTTTCCGAGCATTTTCTCGAGGACTTTCTCATCCCAGTCTTGCTCGAGGATCATGATCCCTGTCGACTCCTCTGTGGACATACCGATCTCATCCGCACCACAGATCATCCCACGACTCATCATCCCTGCCATCATACGCTCTCCGATATGGAAATCTCCAGGAAGTACCGCTCCGACCATAGCGACCGCGATATATTTCGCTTCTACTATATTCGGTGCTCCGGTGAGAATCGTCTCTTCTCCGTGTTCACCGAGAGTGACTTTCACTATAGAAAGCTTCTTACTCTCAGAGTGCTTCTCACAAGAGATCACTTTTCCGACGACGACTTTGTCCAAGAAATGTTCCTCGATCCCATCTATTTCTGCTGTATGGATCGAGTATTCGTGTGCGAGAGACTTGGTATCGTGCTTCTCGAGAAGTTTCGCGAGAGGAGTGTAGAGGGATATCCAGGAAAGAGGGATTTTCATATTGAAGAGAGAAGAATTATGCATCCAATATATAAAAAACCCCAAAGAATGCAAAAGGATGTGAAAAATTTTGTATTTTCTCATGAGAGTGATATACTTCTTCTATATTTTTTGATCTTATGTGAAAAATCCCTTATACATTCTTTGCCCTCTTTTTCTCATTTTATTTTACCGTGGGCACATACGCAGAGACGAATATTCTCTGAGTATCTCAGGAGGATGCGAGAACAGGAAACTTTACTTATGAGTCTATACCGCTTATGATCGTCAGTGCGATAGAGTTTCTCCTCGCTATCGCAGGATCTATATGTGTCGTAGCGCTCATCTATCATGCTGTCCGTATGCAGCTCGCGAGTGGTATCACGGGAGATAGCTCATGAGTCGATAAGGCGAAAAAGTGAATGTACGGTGCTATGCTCGGATTTGTCCTCTCGATGTCTGGATGGTTTCTCATGACGAAGTTCGTCGCACTTCTCTCGGCTTCTACGGGTGCATCATAATATTTTCTATGTATTCTTGGCAATTCTCATCTGTGAAAGAAAGACCAAAACAGTGGTATGTCGTGGCACTTATCGTGGTACTTTTTTTCGTCGTCTATGGTATATTCGAGGGTATATATATCATGTCAGTCGTCGCCTTTCTCTTTGCATGAGTCTATATCCTTATGGAAAATAACTGAGCACCTGTGACGAGTGTCGTCGTGAATGAGCACTTTATCCAGATCGATATGACGAAATACGATCTTTCGACGATAGAGAAATTCGCGATGCTCTCGAATGACAATGTCTATGTGATGCTGCGGCTTTTTATGAAAAAATCTCTCACAGCGACCGTCGATATCCCTCTGACATCTGAGGTGGATGCCTACGGACTGAAGTCATTTCTCGAGTCATATATCACCCTCGATACTGAGGCTGACTGGAATAGGAGCGATCGACTCATACATGCGATGAAGCTTTAGGATTTTTATGAAAAAATATCTCTCTACATCGATTATTGTACTTCTGTTATATTCTTTATTTTTTCTATTAATACACTACACATCTATACTAGATGTACAAGATGATTATTATTGATTTTGAGTTGTTGTTCGAGCATGAATAATGCTTTTTGGCATTCTCTGTATTTGTACATTATTCGCCATATATCAATGATATAAAAATTCATCCTTTCTTGTTGGATTAAAACATTTTTTTGTAGTATTTTTTACTCTAGGTATTCTAATATATGGCTGAATTGTTCTCTGAGAGATGAAATCTCGACATGATTATGCTATTCTTGAGGCCCAAGAATATAGTAGAAAGATCAAAGATAAAAGATATCCTATAGTTATAGTAATGCCAAAATTTGCAGTTTATTCAACTCCAGTATATTCACCTATAGACATAGAGATATATGTCCATCCTGAAAAGTATAATGAAGATATTTTACCTCTCGAGCTTATTTCTAATGATGATTCTATATCTCAGTCTGGAACATTGATATTTTCTGGAGACTATTCCAAAGATGGGAGAAAAATATTTCGATGAAAATTATCCTTTGATATGCCCTATGATACTAAAATTGTATGAATAGCTGGTAAGATAAAAATCCCTGTTTATGATAAAGTAGAGAAAATATATAATGGTTCATCAAAATTTATAGGAGATTCTATTGAAGTTACATTCATGAGATAATTTAGAGTATAAAAAGTTTGTCTTTCTCCCCTTTTTTTGTATACTCCTCGTGATTTTTTACATACTTTTCTCTATGTCTTCTACTACCTACGATTCGAGTAATATCCAAGTCCTCGAAGGTCTCGAGCCAGTCCGCAAACGTCCTGGTATGTATATCGGATCTACCGATGAGCGCGGTCTGCATCATCTCGTGTGGGAGATCGTCGATAACTCGATCGATGAGGCGATGGCAGGTCATGCGAAAAATATCACGGTGAAAATGCATGCCGATGGATCTATCTCTGTAGAAGATGATGGACGAGGTATCCCTGTCGATATCCATGCGAAGACCGGAAAGTCAGCACTTGAGACGGTCATGACTGTACTGCATGCGGGAGGGAAATTCGGAGGAGAAGAGAGTGGCTACAAGGTCTCATGAGGTCTCCATGGAGTAGGTGCGTCGGTCGTGAATGCGCTCTCGACGAAGATGCAAGTCTGGGTCCATAAAGATGGAAAGGTCTATACTCAGTCGTATAAAGTCGGATTTCCAGATGGTCCCGCTGCACCTACAGGAGAGAAAACCTCGAAACATGGGACGATCGTCCAGTTCTGGCCAGATGCCACAATGTTCACGACGACCGTATTCGACTATGATACGATCCGTACACGTCTACGACAGCAGGCATACCTGACGAAGGGTATCACGATCACCTTTCTCGATGAGTTCACTGACTCGAAATACCGATTCTTCTTTGAAGGAGGGATCGAGTCGTATGTTCACCACTTGAACCGTGCTGCCGATCCGATCGGAGAAGATGTATTCTACGTCGATAAGCAGATAGATAGTGTCCAGGTAGAGATATCTCTGCAGTATAAGAAAGATGACTACAGCGAACGTACGATCTCTTTCGTGAACAATGTCATCACTGCCGAAGGCGGTACCCACGTCGTCGGATTCAAGATGGCACTTACTCGTACGATCAATAAATACGCTCGCGAACAAGAATTTCTCAAAGAAAAAGACCAAAATCTCGCCAACGAAGATGTCGTAGAGGGACTCACTGTCATCATCTCTGTGAAAGTCCCTGAGCCACAGTTCGAATGACAGACCAAATGAAAACTCGGAAATGCAGAAGTGAAAGGGATCACCGATAAGGCTATGGGAGAAGCGTTCTATGACTTCCTCTCTGAACATCCGAAGACAGGTCGAGCCATCATCGAAAAGTGTCTCCTCGCTTCCCGTGCTCGTGCTGCCGCGCGCAATGCTCGTGATACAATCATCCGTAAGTGAGCACTCGAAGGATCAGGTCTACCTGGAAAGCTTGCTGACTGTTCGAGCAAGGATCCGACGAAATGTGAACTCTATATAGTGGAGGGTGACTCGGCAGGAGGAAGTGCGAAACAGGGACGAAATCGTGAATTTCAAGCGATTCTCCCACTTCGTGGAAAAATCCTCAACACCGAACAGGCTCGTCTGGATAAGATATTTGGCAATACAGAAATCAAGAATCTCATCATCGCGCTCGGTACTTCTATATCTGAGTCGTTCGACTACTCACGCCTTCGCTATCACCGTATCATCATCATGACGGATGCAGACGTCGACGGAGCGCATATCCGTACTCTCCTCCTCACATTTTTCTTCCGATACTTCCGACAGCTCGTCGATAGTGGACATATCTTCATAGCGAATCCCCCTCTCTATAAGCTCTCGAAAGGAAAGAGTGCATGGTATGCATATACAGAAGCTCAGAAACTCGTATTTATCGAAGAAGAGGGCATTACCTCAGAGGGCGTCCAGCGATATAAGGGTCTCGGTGAGATGAATCCAGAGCAACTCTGGGAGACGACGATGGATCCAGAAAAACGTAAGATGTTCCGTGTGACGATAGAGGATGCTGAGAAGGCAGATGCCGTCTTCCGTATGCTCATGGGTGAGGATGTCCCACCACGCAAGCACTTCATCCAGTCTCGCGCGACGAGTGTGGCGAATCTCGATGTATAGGATTACTTATTAATTTTTTAAATGAAAATAATATTCATTATTCTTCTTGTATGTACGATACTTAGTTCATGCTCAAAAGAGAATAATTCTTCAATCAATTCAGAGGCTGAGTGGAAAAGTCTCATGGATGCTGTAGATCAAGACAACCCCGATATTGTTAAATGAATCTTACAGAAAACAAGTTTCAAAAACAATCCTTATAATCTTGAAGATTGTCCGAAACAAGCAATTTGCGGTCCGATAAATATTGCCTTGCTCATAAAGAAAAATAAAAAAATTGTTAGAATGCTTATTGAGGCAGGTATAAACCCTAATACTCAAAATTGATCTACAGGAGATACTCCTCTGATTTCCGCAGTAATCCTTAAAGATTATGCGATAGCGGATCTGCTTATAAAAAACGGTGCCGATCCGAATTTACAAAATAATTTCTGAATATCTCCTATTTTAGGTTCTATATTCGAATGAGATGTCGAAATGACTAAAATTCTTCTTCAAAATAATCCAGATATCAGTCAAAAACTGATCTCAAGTCAAATATCGCCTTATCTTAAGAGTCTTTGATTAGAAGAATGAATGACCTTGCTTGATGTCTCAAAAAAATTTAATCATAACAAAATTACAGTATTTTTAAGAGAAAAATGATTAAGGGAATTGGAATAATGACTAAATTTTTCTCTTGATTATGATATTACTTCAAGTAAAAATCTCTCCGAATAGGAGAGATTTTTTATCTATTTTCCGAGAGGTATAACTATGGAAGCTCCTACAGTTCTATGATTTTTTCCTGGATATCTTGTTTCACTTCATTCAACTCTCCACTCTATACCACGAGACCTTCCTCATATTCATAGAGCCATCACGTTATTACTAGTAGGCGAGAAAGCATCTGTTCCAGTATTTTTCTCTCCCCTCATGAATGCGTAATTGACACCATTTTCATATTTGAGATTCACTCCAGATTTTTTTTGGAAACTACTCTGTTCTCCAAGAACCTCGACTGTCACTATATCTCCTCATTTTAAGATTTGTTCAACACGAGTTGATACTTTCATGCTTTTGAGAAAGTTGAATACGTTTCTCTCACTGGTTGGAAGCTTATACAAATAATTTGGTGTGCCATTTGGTGCCCAGAGGGCGTCTCACTCGATCGAGAGTCAGAATTGTGTTTTTTCACTGAGTTTATACTTTCCCGTGAGTCCAGCTCAGAATTTTCACTCTGCTATTTGGATATTTTTATATTTTCAGGCATTTGTCTGTGCCGATAGTGTTCACCCGATATTTCACTCGATCGAGAGTGCTCTCTTCTCTAGTATAATACCTCTTCCTTGGAATCAGAGCTGGAGAGCGTGTTGTCTCAAATATCCAGGACCAGAGAATTTCATATCTGATCCACTAGCATAGAGAAGAATATTTTCCCATTTCTTTCAGACCGTGATAGATGTCGTGGTGGAGAGTACATCATAGAAATCTTCCTCAGAGAGACCGAGTCGTACGAACCACCCCTCTTTCGTCATACTTGTGATATTGAATTTTTTCCCAGTATTTGAGAAAGATATTCAGATACCATTTCCTACGGGTATGTTTTGTAGCCATTCTTTCATGATTTTCTCATCCGAGAAAATCTGGTCACGCATCCATCGAGAAGTCGGCGTTCCTATCTGCGTCTCGATATCGCCATGAGCATTACCACTATAATGAGTAAATACAGGACGTTTCACGAGGCGTATATAGCTATCGAGAGCGTCTTCTATCGACCGAGCAGCACTCATACCACTCTTTGAAAATATAAGAAATGTATCACCTTTTTCTCATTTATTTGGAATACGGAAGATTGCTCCACCGTCACCGTGTTCCTTTCCTCAGAAACTTACTGCTCATATGCTTACCCCTGTTTTTTCTCGTACGATATCGACGAATTTCGCAAGCATGTCTTGCACCATAAGTCTTCGTTCCCTGGGGCTTCCCTCTCCTAGAGAAGACGCACTTGATAGTATACCTGAAGGAAGTCATCATAGTATGTTTGATCACTGGTTTTCATAGAGGCTTCGTAGAATCTCGATAATATCTTTGTTTCCACTCAGACTTCGCAGAAACGTTTCTATCCTCACTCATTCGCGCAAGATTCTTCATTCGTTTGCAGTCAAATATGCGCCTATATCCATCTGTGAGAATCCGAGTATTCTCAGAGCAAGGTCATGTGAACCCTGTATATGATAGCGTGTCTCTAGCCTTTCGAGAAATAGAAGTGCCTCTTCGATTTTTATATTTTTGATACCTTTACGCAAAAATGCTCTCACTTCTGCCTCCAGAGCCTCTCTTTCTTTTTGAGAAAAATTCTGCCCATTTGCTCTTGCATGAAGATCGAAAAGTCATGCAATGACCTCTTCCGAGTTTCCATATTTCATAGCAAATCCCTGAGAATCTCGAAGCGAACGATGGTATCATGCCTCTATGCTTCATGAAGTTGGAATGAGAAATTCCCATGCTTTTCCATTCGTATCTTGGATAATATTTTCTGCTCTCCTCTTTCGTGAATCAGGCTGAATTATGCTTCAAATATCAGGGAGAGCATTTGCATCAACAGGAGGAGAAAAATCCATAAATATAAAATTATTGTATGAATATATCTTAAAAAAACTCTTTTGCAAAAGAAAAGAGAATTATATTAAATATATGTTATAAATACTTTACTCGGTGATATAGTGGATCGTCATATAGTATCGTTTCTCGCTCGGTACGTATACGATATCCATCCCGATCTTCGTGAAGTATGGCTGTACGATACTACGGTAGTGGGCATCGTAGGACTTCCCTTTCTCACTCATGAAGAAGTTATACGTAGAGCGTATGCTTGCGATGAGCTCATCAGTACAGTCACTCTGAGAACATGAGTAGTACCCATAGCCGACATTCTCGGTATTTTTTGCTCTATTGATGACTTTCGGATTGATCCCACGGGCCGAGAACCATGCATCGATCACTGGGAAATCATAATAACTATCTCCTGGATTCCGCCTATGGTGATTTTCTCACTTTCCTCTCGCAAATTCGATATTCCAGTCATGAGCAGTCGAGTCAAGTCGAGTATCCCATGTATAATTTTGGAGCGAGAGAGCGCTTCTTGTGCCATTGTACCAGCCCATCCAGGTCGATCGTACACGGTTCATATCGACTCCTGGGATCGTCGATGAGACTGAGTATGAGGGAGTATTGCTTGTAGGCGCTGCATAGACAGGCTTTACTGTTGAAGTTGTAGTATAGGGAACACTGCTGGCTACTGTGGTTTTTATTCCTGCCTTTCTCCGTGCTTGTATCTCCGCGAGTCGGAGTTGATTTTTGAGTTTTTTCTCGAGGATGAAGTTGACCCTATTGATCCCCTCTTGTCGATTCATCTGAGCTATGAGGCTTGGTTTGAGTATGACGATCTCAGCGAAGACTCACTGATACAGAGAGAAAAAGAGGATTATGAGTGAGAGTATTTTTTTCATATGACTATTTTATCATAATTTATTGACTTTTGCAAATATATATATTATACTTAATTTAAGTAACAAAAACTTTATGGCAAGAATACTTTTTGCATGAACAAATAATGATGCAACAGACTTTCCTAAACTTATTGAACCAGGAAAGAATTTTAGTGAACATAACTGAGTTCCTGCAAATAATGTTCCAGCTGAAGTTAGAGATCTTTTCCTATGATACTATACATCGGAAAGAGTTCAAACATTAAATCATAAATTTAGAGAAAGAAGGCTTGAATCTTTTACAAAAAATGAGTGAGAGAGTGAGTTTTCTCAATATTTAATCTGAAATGGTATCCTAACAAAGGAAGAACTTAATAAAATACTGGTAAATTCAGGTTTTAATATGGATATTGTATCATCTAGATGGCTCGATAAAGATTTTATGAAAGATTTTGTAATAACTCTCCGAAATACCCCAAGTGAATTATGAGCTGATGTAGAAAATTCATGAATGCCCTTTAAGTGGATTAAATTTATCCAAGTTCTGAGTAAATATTTCTATGTTACCGATTAGGAAAACATCCTCCAACTATGCTTAGGAGAGTTTTTTCTTGAGTATTTCTGTGAATATCTTCGGATTTCCCTGTCATTTTGAGGCTTTCATCGCTTGCCCGACGAAGAATCCGAAGAGTGCCTCTTTTCCAGATTTGTACTCGGCGACTTGGGAAGCATTATCCACGATGACTTGGTCGACGATCGCTTCGAGTGCGCTTGTATCGTTGGACTGGCGGAGTCCGAGTTTCTCCACCCACTCTTCTGCGGTTCCTCATTCGAAGACGAGTTTCTCTACGACCATTTTCGAGTTCGTACTTGAGAGTGCGTCCGCATTTACCATTTTTATGACATTCCCAATTTCGAGTGCTCATCCCTTCACGTGTGAGAGATCGATCTTCTCATGATGTGCTTCGAATATCGCGAAGAGTACCGTCGTGATATAGGAACATGACTTCTTCGGATCGCCTGATGTCGTGACGAGCTCCTCATAGAAATCACTCGTGAGTCGATCGCTTGAAAGGATGCGTGCATCATCTTCTCCGAGTTTATACGTCTCGAGGTACTTGAGTCGTCGATCCATAGGAAGTTCTCCGATATTTCTCTCTTCGATGTACTCTTTCGTCAGTATAAGTGGTGGGAGATCTGGATCTGGGAAGTAGCGGTAGTCCATAGCATCTTCCTTGGATCGTAGTGGGGTCGAGTATCCACGCTCATCACTCCATCCTCGAGTTTCCTGGTCGAGCGTTCCACCAGTCTCATAGATCTCTACCTGGCGAGCGTACTCTACGTCGATCGCACGAGCGATAGATGCAAATGAGTTGATATTCTTGAGTTCCACACGATTGCGAAGCCGAGTCTCTCACTTCTCACGTATAGAGATATTCACATCACAGCGGAGCTGTCACTTCTCCATATCAGCATCGCTCGCACCACACCATCGCATGAGCTTCTGGAGCTCTTCGAGGTAGCCTATCACATCTGCTTTCGATCGGAAATCTGGCTCTGTCACGATCTCCATGAGGGGTGATCCTGCACGGTTATAGTCACAGAGGGTCTTCCCTCCTGCATGGACGAGTTTCCCAGCGTCGTTCTCAATATGGGTATGGTGTATTCGAAATGTCTTCACCTCACCTTCGACCATCGCACGGACTTCACCACCCATCACGATCGGCTCATAGAGCTGTGTGATCTGGTATCCCATCGGAAGATCGGGGTAGAAATAGCTCTTGCGGTCGAATATACTTTTTTCCTGCACTTGTCCGAGCATCGCATGACCTGCACGCACAGCGAGGTCGACGACCCCCGCAGAAAGTGTCGGAAGCATTCCGGGGAATCCCATACAGACAGGACAGACATTCATATTTGGTTCTGGTGCGAGCTCGAGCGCATTGGCACAGCTACAGAACATTTTGGTATTCGACTTCACTCGGACGTGGGTCTCGAGTCACATGATGAGTTCGTATTCTTTCGGCATGATTATTGTAGTGTATTAGGGAGGTCTACTCGGGTTTTGATATGACCATCGGTTTTCCATCTGGTAGCATCAGGAAGAAACGCATCCACGATATCTATCCTATAGAAAGAGTGCTCTCTCTGGAGTATGACGAGGGAGACGAGTTTCTGGAGTTTTTCCTGGATCTCCAGGGAGACCGCATCTTCTGTTACTCTTTCTGCTGTTCCAGATGACTGTACTCAGAAGGCGTTTCCTGGTATCTGATCGGTATGGAATATGCTAAAACCTATTCTATTGTTTGCTGAGATATTTTTGGAGTGGACTGATCCAGTATGGGATATATAGTAGAGGGAGCGTCCCCCATCCCATACGTATGCGAGTGGTGATGTCCATGGGTTTCACTCTGCATCTACTGTGGCGAGTACGAGATAGTGATCTCATGAGAGTATATCTGTGAAAATATGCGTGTAATCCATAGATTGTGATAAGGGTTTTGACTTCCCGTATTCTACGAAAAAACAAAAAAAGACAAGAGAAACTTGTCTTTTATATTAAAGCCTATTATATACCTTCCTTTCGATATTCTTTGATTATATATAAATCGGAAATATCTTTTAATTGTTCTAGCGCTGCTTGAATAATGGCTATATCTACAGTATCTGCATGATTTCCATTTTGCCATGATTTATCTGATAATAAATAGGAGTAAGGTCGTCTCGTAATATTAAACACATATACTCAGCCACTATTTTTATTTATTCCTATATTCAAGCTCTGACTTCATAGTTTGAAGTTTATGTATGTATTTCAGTTTTGACCCTCCTTGAAGTCCGAAAGTGTAAAATGCTCATCAGAAGATTCTCCTTTTGTAACACGAAGCTCTCGTAATACTTTTATAACATCTTGTTGCGATCTTTCGATTTTTTGGTCAGGAGTTTTTTCTACACTTACCTCGAATATTGGTTTAGTTATATTAGCATCTACTTTTTCCATTTCTTGCTTTATCTTTGAGAGAGCTATTTTTATAGCTATTATAGAGACAGAAATTAAATCATTAGCTAGATTTAACTTATACCAAGTTCCATCACCTGCCAGTATCGTCTTAACAGAAGCATGATCTTGTATGATCGATAACTCTCATGTTTTACCTAGATGAATCATGAATTCATTCGTATTATGTATATTAAACTTTAAATAAGAAAAATCCCCTTCTTGTTTGAAATCTTCTGGAGTATCTATACCAAGACTTTTCAGCATCTCTAGTACGTCTCTCTTTTGTTTCTCTATAGAAGTTTCCTCTGCTCATAATTCTGCCGTTTCTACTGGATGATGCACCACAGTAAAATTTTGTTCTTCTGCTCAAGCTCCAATTTCCGTTACAGTATGATCTACTCTACGTAAGTCATTTTCTGATAGCGATTCTCTGTGAGATCGAGATTTTCTTCGTCTCAAAAAGAATGCTCATCCTAGACCTAATGCTGCTAATATAGCTAATCATCAAATTTCTTCATTATCTAGTCCTTCATTCTTTTTAGTGATTTCTCTTGAAGGAATTATCACCTCTTTAGCAATTGGAGCTATATTATCGGGAGGAAGCGCTAATGTGCTCGTAGGAGCTATTGTACTCGTCACAGCTGGTGTGGAAATTTTGTTAACTTGGTCAGGAGGGCAGATATTTACTCATAAAACTTCACTACTATTGTTGGCAACAACCTTGCATATACGATCTACTTGATCTGGAGATAATTCAGGAGGTTTATATGTATCACTTCCTACTGTTGGTCATGATAGGCCAAGTACAAAACTAACTGCGGCAGTTTCTAGAAGTCGTTTAGTATTCATAATATAATATTTATTGAGTTACGATTTTTTTAGTGAAACTTGGTGTGTATGGGGCGGTAATTTTTTCTCCTTGCGGTTTTGACAGAGTATCACTCCTATCTACCACTACCGTACCGATAACATTTTGATCCTTGATCCTATACACTGTGCGACTTCCACCTTCTGGTTTACCATATACATAGTACTCACCACGAGACTGTCTGACTATGGCATGTCCATTTTTTGTATCTATATATATTCCCCCTGCTTCAAATACGCTCTTAGCTGGATCTTTGTTGATCGCTTGGAGAATCGTATCTGTAGTCAATCTTTCAGAAGCAAAATCAATTTTTGTTTTGGCTTCGTCGACATCTTTCCTCAATTTTCCTAAGTCGATAGATGGAGTATTGTAAGTAGTACGACTATCAATACTTGCTCCAAACTTTTTGAGTTTTGTTGAAGTATCAGTTTTATTTTGTACCTTTGAAAGTCTTAGCATCAAGGCCTGGGTAGTTCTCCATCATAGTTTTCCATCAGGAACGAGGCCAAGTATTCTTTGCGCATCGAGAAGTATTTCCTGGGTCTGTTCGCCTATAAATCCGTCAACCCTTACGCCACTATACCCCATCAGATTAAGAGCTCTCTGATAGAGAGCTGTCATGAGATATGTATTCGTATTTTTATCTACATTCTCTAGTCGTAAATCTTTGAATTCTTCTAGTCATTTTACTACGTCAGATGCATTCATAAAGCTAACACGTTTGCTTATATCACTTACTTTTTCTTTTTCTTTGAATTGGTATTGTGGATATTCAGATTTTCTGTCTGGAGATGTTGCGATATTATCTGACATATATTTGTGGAAATTAGTATATACTTAATTAGTATATCATATTAGTATTATATGTCAATAATATTTTTCAAAGAAAAAGAAGGAGCTTGCACTTTCTTATAAAAGAGCAAAAATAAAATTGACTTTTTTATATGTATCAATTATAATTAATTAAAATTTACTTTTTACTTAATCTATTAGATTATGATAGCTACATTTGGTGTACAAAATCCTATTCATTCACTTCCTCCCGGAGGCGTAGATACTTATGATACAAGTTTATCGGCAGCTGTAAGTGCTAACCGTTTATGAGAATTGGCTATAATGGACGATTATATAGATAATGGAATATTTCGAATCTGACTCTTTCGTATGATTTCAAATGCAAGACAGATTACTGCTATTAGTAAGGCATTTTGAGTTGATATTGCATTAATGCAGTCTCATGAGTGAAGTACTACCCCAGTGCAATTTTAT
>JANMHM010000031.1:0-19479 GCA_031375155.1 Candidatus Altimarinota bacterium | reverse complement strand
GAGGGTAAATCGAGTGAAAAAAACTTGATAATTTCTCTTGTTTTCTTGTTTCAAATTCGGGATTTTTTTCGATACAGGTTTTTTCTCTCCATAGAGCCAGTATATTAGGTAAGTAAATACCGTCAACTGGGGAAGACCCTTTACTAATATGAATGATTCCATTAATAATTAGCTATATCGGGGTCAGAAAAATATTCCAATTGAAGCTATATAATAGGCTTGAAAGATATTTTAGTATAAAAGAATTTCTTGTGAGGAAAAATATACTTCTAGAAGATCTACAAAAGAAAGACAGGGAAAATTCTGAAATAGATATTCTAGATTTAGAAAAGTTCACACTTATCTTAAGGGATCTTAGTGAAGCTTATGAAAATATATGGCACCCTATGACTCTCATAAATAAAAACTCACTCTATTTCTCAAAATTTGCAAAAAAAAGACTAGATCAATTTATACTAATGGAAAAAGAATGGCTCTTAGATTATATGATAGTCTGTAAATCTATTCTAAAATCTTGGCTTAATAACCATATGCAAAAACTTAAAGAATTAGAACAAGAAATGATGAAAGACTCAACTCATGGAGTTTGAATAGGACAAGAAACACTTAAGCTTGGCTCTCTTCGTCTTGAATCTTATATAAATAGTCTTGAGAAAGTTCTAGCACATATTTAAAGATATTTTATTTACCCCCTCCCCTTAAATGCACTCAGTAACGTAATCTCATCCGCATATTCGATAGAGCCTGCATGAGGAAGACCCTTCGAGAGGCGAGAAATCCTTACTTCACGAGGCATATGCTCGATCGCATAAAGTGCTGTCGCTTCGCCTTCGATATTGGGATTGGTCGCGAGGATGATCTCTGATATTTCTCGCTCTTCTGCTACTCGAGTGAAGAGTGATCGGAACTGGAGCTTATCCGGCATCGTACCAGCGATGGGAGATATAGAGCCGCCGAGGACATGATATCGTCCATGATAGACTCCTGTACGGTCTATAGAGACCATATCGAGATAATCTTCGACGACACAGAGGATACCCTGATCTCTTTTCTGATCGCTACAGATCTTGCATCGAGGAGACCCGACATCAGTCATCCCATGGCACACCTCACATTCCATGAGAGAGTCATGGAGTGAGTCGAGGACTTTCGCGAAGTTTTTGACGTAGGCACGATTCGCCTTGAAGAGGAAAAATGCGAGCTTCGCAGCAGTCTTCTCTCCGATTCATGGTAAAAAATGTATCATATCGATGAGGCGCTTGAGGGTTTCTGGCATGAGTATATAGTGAGTTTAGATTCTATTCGTTTCCTTGGAGTTGCTCCCCTTTCATCACGAGAAATCCTGGACGGTCGACTGTCTGCATGAGCGATATGATGCTCGAGTTCATCACCGATCCTATGGCCTGACCTTCTGCGATACGGATATCGAGGAGATTTTCCTGAAAGGAGAGTTCTCGATTTTTTACTTGGAGAGATCGTATATTGTAGCCTTTGGTGGCATTTTCATTAAGTATCCAGACGTAGTAGACTCAGAGAAGTGCTATCATCACGATAGCGAGAATATATGTCTGCGTGAATGAGAGTCTATAGTGTTCACGAGCAGCTTTTCGCTCAGAGAAAAACGGGATGTGTCATTTTTTTGCGACGAGGACGTTAGCATTCATAGGAATAGTGATTGGTGAGATAGTGACGAGTAAATTGAGAGAAGGCTCTTGCTAGAGTCTCTGTATGACTCTCATCTTTGCTGAGCGACTACGAGGATTTCTCGCTATTTCTTCTTCTGTAGGGATGATAGGTTTTTTGGTATATTTTCGATATTTTGCTTTTTCTCGGATCTGTCCAGTCACATCATCTATAGTATCTTCGAGATAAGGAGAGAAAAGCTGCTTCACCAGACGATCCTCGAGTGAGTGGAACGTGATGACCGCGAGGAGTCCACCAGGAGAGAGAAGAGAGAGGGCATTTCGAAGTGAGTTTTCTATATGAGCAAATTCATCATTGACTACGATACGAAGTGCCTGGAAGACACGGATAGCAGACTTCGGGTCAAAGCTCGATGTTTCTATGATTTTGAGGAGTTTTCCTGTGGTATCGATAGGATACTCTTTCCGAGCTTTTATGATAGCATTAGCGATGAACCATGACTTTTTCTCCTCACCATAGAGGGTGAAGATCCGCACAAGATCCGTGAGGTCTGTCTCCATGATGATATCTGTAGCGGTCTTCCCATGAGTTCGGTCGAATCTCATATCGAGTGGCCCATCGAAACGAGTAGAGAATCCCCTCTCGCCCTCATCATAGTGGACACTACTCACTCCGAGATCGTAGAGGATATAGTCAGCGCTATCGATCCCATATTTCTCTGCTACAGAGAGTATATGAGAAAAGCTCGTATGAGCAAAATATCTCTCTGAAAGAGAGCCGACTTGTTCTATATATGACTTCGATTTTTCGAGATTTTCTCCATCACGATCGAGTCCGAGAAATATATCTCATGAAGAAATTTTTTTACAGATCTCACTGGCATGTCATCCGAGTCCGAGAGTCGCATCTATGACTATTCTTTTTTTATCTGAGGGAAGAGCAGAGAATACTTCCATCACGCTATCGAGAAGGACTGGATCATGAAGTAGAGATGGCACAAAAAGAAAAAATCAAGAGATATAATGAAGATGAAGATAGTCTCTTTTGCCTTTTTGTCAAAACAAAATGAGAGGCCTAGAAAGACGCATTATTTCATCTTGAAAAAGTATTTTTTTCATTTTATATGTAGGATAATCTAAGAATTTTTTCACAAGTTTCTCACACATTTTTCACGAAAATAAGAGAAAACCTCACAAAAAATGTGCAAAAAGAGCTTTTTTGTTTGGAAAAATAGGGTTTTTTTCTATAATTCGCCCATGTCACAATTCAAAACAAAAAGACTCACCATGAAAGTCGCGAAAGTCACTCCCGAGTCAGAAGAAGTAGTCGAAAAAATCCCGAAAAAAAAATGGCTTTCTTATAAAATAATTATCGGCGTAGCTCTTGGGATTTTATCACTGTTTTTCGTTATACAGGTCGCTACGAAGGCATTTCAGTGAAACTCGAAAAATGGGTCCGAAAACTTTATCCCGAGTATAATAGAGGAGTTCGTGGCGGAAAAAGTAAAATGAACGACCAATATCCTCATCGCGGGGATAGGAGGAAAGGGTCATGATGGTAATAATCTCACGGACTCTATCATGCTGGCATCTCTCGATGGAGCGACGCATCATGTCACGCTTATATCCATACCGAGAGATCTCTATGTCGCCTATCCTCTCGAAAAATGAGCTGGAAAGATCAATTCTCTCTATGATGTCGGTAAGTCAAATAAAGTCGGCATCACCTATCTCGCAGAAAAAGTCAGAGAAATCACAGGACAGCCAATAGATCACTATATCGTAGTCGACTTTTCTGGATTCAAACAAATCATAGACATACTCGGATGAGTGAGCATAGACGTACCTGAGGATCTGACTGACCGAGAATACCCAGATAATAACTGGGGATATCTTGTTTTTTCCGTAAAAAAATGACTCCAAGTATTCGATGGAGAGACCGCTCTGAGATATGCACGCAGTCGACATTCGACGAGTGATTTCGATAGATCTAATAGACAGCAACTCATCATAAAAGCTATCAAAGAAAAAGCCTCAGACCTCTGATATATAACGAATCCTGAGAAAATCGGAGAACTCTATAACGCAGTGATTTCTCATCTCGATACCGATATGAGTATCGCGAAAATGGCAGAATTTGCTCTCACTTTTAAAGATGTAAAAAGTGAGAATATCAGTATCGTATCACTCTCTGATGTTTGTCTCTCTCTGACGAAATGTGTACCAGGAAGTTATCTTTATGCTCCTAGTCGAGAACTCTTTGGGTGATCAGCGGTGATCATACCAGAAAATGCACAGGCAAATAAACTCAGTTATTATGACGATATCAGACGTTTCGTAGAGCTGACTTTCCGATTCCCCTCTCTGCGTCTCGAAGAGAGAAATATCGTCATCGTAAGTGATATCAGCATGAAGAAGCGTGCACAAGAGATAGGATTTGGACTTGCGAAGGCAGGATTCCCACTCTCCTTCGATAAAACTCTGACGACGAGTGGATCTATAGAAAAAAGTCATATAAATATTTATTACCATAGTGATCTGAATATCGGTATCTCTCCTCTATCCATAGCTGTACTCGCCCTGAAGCATCTGGAAGAGGCTATTCCCTATACTCTCGTGGAACGCAATGAATATATAAACACTTCTGGACCAAGAATAGAGATTGTAATAGGAAAAGATGCGAATGAGTACTTTACATTACTCAAAAATCCGTATTATCTTCCTATTGTCCCGAAGGTTCCTGTTTCAGGAGAAGCAGGGAACACTTCTGGATCAAGTCTTCCTAAAACATTTTCCTGACAAAAAAACGAAAATATAAATATCTTGAAGGCTACCTATCAAGCTATTTCCTGAGAAAACAAAATTGTTCCTTGAGAGTGGGAAAATTTTTAGCCGTATAATTTTATTCATACTTATGAAAAACCCAAGAACACCACTCTGGAAAAAAATTTTTACACTTCAAAATGCTCTGCGTATTCTCTGAGTAGGGCTGATACTTTGAGTATTCTCTGTAGGGCTTGTATGGATCATATTTTTGCGTGGAGTGCCAGCGATCGACTCACTCGAACGTGGAGACTATTTCAGGGAAAGCACAGTCATCTACGATAAAGATAAGAAGCCTATATATACCCTCTTTACTGATGGAAAGCGTACCTATGCGAACTATACGGAAATATCAAAAAGCATCACTGATGCGATAGTAAGTATAGAGGATAAGACATTTTTCGAAAATCCTGGTATCGATATAAAGGGGCTCATACGTGTAGCTGCTACTCATATCACTGGTGGGAAATTCGGTCGTGCTGGAGGTGCTTCTACGATATCCCAGCAGCTCATGAAAAATACACTCCTCACCAATGAGGTCTCTGTAAAACGAAAAATACAGGAAGCATACCTATCATATACACTCAATAAAACCTACTCGAAAGAAAAAATCCTCGAAATGTATCTTAATACTATTTCATTTGGAAATAATGCAAATGGTGTGGAAGAAGCCTCTAAAACATTTTTCGGAAAAAGTGCGAAAGATGTGGGTCCTCTCTGATGAGCGATACTCGCTGCACTACCAAATGGTCCTACGAAATACTCTCCCTATCTCCATAAGGATCGCCTTATGGGAAAGGCATACGTCTATCCTCAGAGTACGCCCGATGAGATAGTCTCACTCGATACTCCAGCTACGAGAAGCCAGTATACCGTCTTGTACGGAGCATTTAAATCCTATCTCAGTGGCCTCACCCTAGAGCAGGATGGGAGTAATATAATGATCTGTGGGATACAGGATGTCTACGTGAGAGATACAAGATTCTCAGGTGGAGATGATGGGTGTATTAGCGTAGTGCAAGATGAGGTGCTTCCATTTATCGGTGATATCGTGATCAGATGAGAAGTGAAGACAGGATCATGACTCACAGAGAAGTATGCCCTCGAATATGAATATGGGAGAAAAGATCTGGTGGCAGCACGAATGCTCGAAGATGGAAAAATTGATGCGATGATTTTCAAGAAAATCATCTACGATGGACTCGAATTCGAATTCAAAAAATATACAGAAAATATCCGGTATCCATATTTCGTTATGTATATAAAAGAATATCTCGAATCAAAATATGGAAAAGATATCGATGTCACAGCAGGACTCAAGGTCTATACCACTATCGACCCGAAACTCCAAGACAAAGCAGAGGAACTCATAAAGAAGCAAGTAGCGATAAATAAAGCCCAGTATGGAGCGACGAGTGCAGCTCTCGTAAGTATGGATAATAAAAGTGGTGGTATCCTCTCTATGGTAGGATGACCCGATTATTTCGATACAGAGAATGGAGGAAATAATAATATGATTACCGCCAAAAGACAGCCAGGATCATCATTTAAGCCTATTGTCTATGCTCTGGCAATCTCTAGAAATCCGATCGGACCAGAAAGTCCTATAGCGGATATAAAAACAAGTTTTGGAAAATATATTCCGAATAACTATGACAATGGGTTTAAGGGTATCATGTCTCTTCGAAAGGCACTTGGTTGGTCTCGAAATATCCCTGCGATAAAAATGTTTTACCTCGCAGGAAAAGAGGATGAGATAGTCAAATTCGGAAAAAGTATCTGACTGACTACGCTGAAAGAGAATGCATGATATGGAGCCCCTCTCGCTATAGGTGCAGCTGAGGTGAGACCGATAGATATGATGCAGGCATATAGCGTCTTTGCGAATGAGTGACAGAGGCGTGATATCTATGCTGTAGAAAAAATAGAGGATAGTGAAGGAAATATCATCGAAGAGCATAAGACTACAGAGTGAGAACCTGTTTTTTCTCCTGTAGCATCGTATATTATTACCAAAATCATCTCTGATGTCGACGCGCGACCAGAGGGTTTTTGGAGAAATGCGCTCACTATTCCTGGAAGGAATATCGCAGTAAAAACAGGAACATCGAACAAAGAAGTCTGAAACGATAAGATCCTCCCTCGAGATCTCTGGACTATAGGATATTCGAAACAGATAACGACAGCAGTATGGGCAGGAAATGTAAATGGAAAGGAGACTAAGGGAACATGTGATGGACTCAATTGTGCTGCAGGAATATGGAAACCGTATATGGAATTTGCTCATAAAGATCTGCCAAAAGAAGACTGGAAAAAGCCCGAAGGACTCTATACCTATACTATAGCAAAGGCAAGTGGAAAGCTGGCTATAGAGAATACTCCAGATGAGCAAAAAATATCTACTATAATGGCAGTAAAACTTACCGAATATGATGATGGATTTAAGGAAGAAAAGATAGATACGCTCTGTAATGGTCCACTGTCAGAAAATACACCACCTTGAGCCATAGGAAGTATTCTTATTCCCAGTGCTAAACCTATCATTGACGGTTATGATCCTGAATGGACTCGATGATTTTTTGAAGCTATTGGTATGATATGGTGATGAAGTGGCTCTGCAAATCCTATAACTCGCTCAAATACACCATGTGATAGACCAGGTGGTCCTGGCAATATTTCTATCAATATTGCTCTCGCCTGAATAAACGCAGACAGCTCTACCGAAGGAAAAAAAATAATCGAAGCTTCCTGGATAGGAGATCGCCCTATTGCGAAAATGACTATGAAATATGAAAATGATGATAAGCTCTCTGTACTCTATGATACATGAGCAAAAATGACAGGATCAGCACGAAATAGTATTGATCTCAAGAATGGTGATCACACATTTACTGTAGCTCTCGTAGATATATACGGATTTACCTATACTGAGTCCACGACTATAAGTATAGGCTGATGACCCTCTCTGAGCGGAAAAGCTCCCTCCATAGGACTCCTCAATCCAAAAGGAGTAAATCCGAAAATTAGCCTCTATAGTGGTGATACTTTCAATCTTCGTTTTAATGTCGATGTCTCTACCTCAGCTCGAGAAGTCACTCTTTTTATGGACGATGCTGTTCTTCAGAACGCTTCAGCTGGAGAACTCTTCGTCATTCCCATAAGCTCAGCATGACTCTCGAACTGAAGTCATACTCTCCGTATAGAAGTGCTCGATGGCAATATGAATACGGCCAAAAAAACTATACAACTTACTATTATCCCCCGCTAATTTTTTACTATGCAATTTTCTCATGTTAGTCTTACTTATGGTGAAAGGACTATCCTTCGAAAGATAGATCTTAGGATAGAAAAATGAGAATTCGTATTTCTTATATGAACATCTGGAAGCGGGAAAACAAGTTTCATAAAATGACTTATCGGTGCCCTGATACCAAAAGAGGGACATATAATGGATACAAAATGAAGAGACATTTCCCTACTCAATTCTCATGATCTCCTCTCCTATAGGCGAAGTATCGGTGTGATATTTCAGGATTTCAAGCTCCTTCCTAGAAAAACTGTCAGAGAAAATGTCGCATTTGCCATGGAAGTATCTGGATACGATACTCGTACTATTTCCATTCGAGTTCCTGAGGTATTGGCTCAAGTGGGGCTTCTCACAAAAAAAGATAAATTTATCGAATCGCTCTCAGGAGGCGAGCTCCAGCGCACTGCCATAGCACGAGCTCTGATCCATAACCCAGAAATCATCATCGGAGATGAGCCTACAGGAAACCTCGACCCGAAAAATGCAGAAGAAATCATTGAACTTCTCAAAAAACTCAATATAGCATGAAAAACTGTCATAATAGCAACTCATGATGACAGACTCGTAAATAGCATGAAAAGGCGTGTCATAGCATTTTCAGAAGGGAAAGTGATCTCTGATGAATATCCATGAACCTATACACTCTAGTCTATGCTTGATCCTAAAGAATCACTTTCTCGAAAATTTATCACAAAATGAGCATGGATATACGCTTTCGTATTTCTGACAGCTCCTCTCGGTTATGTGATGAGGATTATACTGACTGGCGAGCTCACACCGAGTGAGATAGGGATTATCTATGGTACGATCTCCCTCTTATGACTTATCGGTGTATATACTGACTTTTGACTTACCGAGAGTTTAAATTATTTCCTCCCGAAATATATCATAAAAAATGATTATGCTCGATCAAAATACCTCCTCCTTTTTACACTTTTCACACAGATACTTACGAGTACACTTGTAAGTATCTGACTCTATCTCTCTGCCTGATTTCTCGCAAGAGAATACTTCCATACACCAATAGCAGAATCTATTATAAAAATATTTGCACTTTTTTTTATAGGAAGCCATATTCTGCAAGTAATAGGAACATTTTTTAGCGCTATCCAAAATGTTAAACTACGAAGTAGTATAGAACTTTTTCGTATGATAATGACGGTACTTTGAGCATCGATACTTCTTTTTTCTGGAAATGGAAATATAGAATCCTACGCATGGATATGGATTGGATGAGTTTATTCATGACTTCTTTTATCATGAATATTATTTTATTTTCTCTATTATAGAGTGTACTTTTCCCTGCCACAAAAAAAAGATACTATCTTAAGAAAAAGCTTCATACAGTACTCTCTCGGGACACTCTTTTCTGCGAATGTGAGCACTGTCCTCCATCAGATAGATATGCAGTTTTTGACATACTTTCTCTGAGTATATGATGCTGGAATTTACTCTATCTACCTCGCACTCGTCGGTATTCCTTTTATTTTCCTCTGACCTATTATCTGATTTCTCTACCCTGTGATATCAGAAATATGAGGTCGTGGCGAGAGAGAGAAAGTTACGACTATTTATAGCATTTTTTCTACCTATCTTTCAGTCATAATGCTCTGGGTATGAGGGATTTTTTTTCTCATCGGATGAGATATATCGTATTTTCTTTTCGGTGAAAAATTTGTCGAATCCGGGAAGGCTCTCCTGTTTATTGCACCGTTTCTCTTTCTTAATGTCCTTGTCCAGATAAACTTCCAAATCCTCTCATGACTCGGACATATCAGAAAGCGTATATATGTGCTTCTTTGGACTCTCATGCTGAGTATCATACTCGGCTTAGTATGTATCCTGGGATATAAGTATGACTTCCTTCCATTTCCAAGTGGCTCATCTGCAGCCTCATTCGCTGTATGAGTATCATGGATACTCATGTGGATTCTCAGTTACCGAGCAATACGAGAATACGCTTACGGATTCGTCTGGTGAGTATTTCTGAAAAACTTGATTATTGTATGGATTTTTACCATCGGGCTCACTCTCTTTCCTTTCTATAAAAGCATCTCTCTTGGCCTTTCTCTGAGATTGAGCCATCTGCCTATAATATGATTTGTTTTATTCTCCTCTTTGATTATATTTCTTGTACTCAATTTTTTACAAATCAAAGAATTTATAAAAATCGTACAGCAAGTCCGTCGATGAAATCTCTAACTCTCTTTTTTTCTTATGACCCAACTTATTTTTGCAAGTTTCGGATTCATCGTTTGGAGTATATCTGTCATACTTATATATTATTCTAAGTTTTATAGTAGTATTGATCACTTCGAGACTGCAAAAGGGTTTTGATGATACCTTTTTACGATGTTTTTCATCTATATTCTCTATAAGGCATACACACTTTTTATTTCTCCGAAGAGAAAAATAAAAATCTGATTTTTTACTATTCTGTGAGCCATTCTACTTCATATACTGGTGCTTGCATGATTTTATTCTTCATTCGCGGAAGTCATCCAGAGCCCCCTTATGTGAGGGGTAAAACCAAGTAGCATCACTCTTTTTATCCATATATTGAAGCTTCTCGTATACCCTATTATTCTCGTACTTCTGACGAGATCTGTAGGATACAGTATACTTTCTTTTGCTATAGAAAGCTGGAAAGAAAAAGATATGCGCATACGTGTACCTATAGAGATATCTATTGGTTTTTTGATATTCAGTACGCTTTTGCTTATTTTTGGTATATTCTGAATGTATAATATAAATACCCTCTATATCATCCTCGCCATGATGATCATAGGAGGATACCTCTGACACAGAGAGACATATAGTGATATAAAAAATAGATATATCGAGCTCGAGAATCATAATCTGGACGGCTCGCTCTTAGAATCAGTCAATCTCAAGCTCCTCTCTATCGAATTTTGATTTTTCTTTCTCACATTTATACTCGGTGTATCACTCATAAATATTATACGCCCTATGCCTATAGGTTGGGATGATCTCGGTGTCTATATGAATTTTCCGAAGATTATGGCAACCTCTGGAGACATCCTGACGTGAGCCTGACTATATACATGGCAATTGATAACAGGAACAGGGTTTTTCTTTTCCTATACGGCAGCGCAAGCATTCTACGTGAATCAGCTCGGATGAATCCTCGCTGTCATAGCTATTATCTGTAGTCTCTCTTATATTTTCGAAGAAAAAAATAAAAAATCGCTTCTTTCTCTGCCCATTCTTCTTGCTGCCGTATACTATGTGATGCCTATGACGGTATTTCAGCAGGCAAAGGATATGAAGCTCGATCCTGCACTCTTATTTTTTAGTATCAGTGCATTTATGTGAATATTTTCTCTATGGAAAGAGGAATATTCACAAAAGAAAAATCTGACTATCTTATTGATGTGCGGACTCCTTGTAGGATTTTCTTTTGGAGTCAAGATTACGACGCTTATGCTCATACTCTGAGGGCTCGGACTTCTTGCTTATAGGCATCTTTCTTATCTTGGATATATTTGATTTTTCTCTCTATTTATAGCGATTTTTACCTACTTCAATCTCTGGAAAAATCTGAATGTCATTTTACCAGTCGACCCACTCTTTTTAAAAATAAGTGCTGGATTATTTCTTCTGGTAGGATGTGTCGCTCTTACTTACTCTACGATATACCAAAAATGAAAAGAGGGTAACTTTCTCAGATGGATATATGGAAGTAGTGTTTTTATACTCGGTATTGCACTAGCTCTCTCTCCCTGGCTCGCGAAGAACTACTCTGAATCTCAGACCCTCTCTATCACTGGACTGATCTGATGATCAGGATGAACCACTCCCTACGCGTATAAAGGATTCTATACTCAGGAAGAGCTCGATACTATAGAAAAAAAATCTATGGAGTGAATCACGACAGATGGACAATCACAAAATGAAGATATGGGAAGATATTTCGGGTATGATAGCGGGATCAATAACTACCTCAAGCTTCCAGCAAATCTGACTTTTCAAAAAAATCAGGCTGGAGAATTCACTGATATTTCCTATATTTTTCTCGCTCTAGTTCCTGGACTCCTCCTTTTTGTACGATCACGAAAATACATATTTCTTTGAGTCTGAGTCACGCTTATTTCACTCATGATCGTATATTATTTTATACCGATTACTTCAGTGGCTATCACCAGTTTTTTCGATACTATCGGTCTCGGAAAGTGACTCTGATACGCTATCATACTCGCACTCAATATAGTCTATCTCACTATCGCGCACTATGCTATAGAAGATAGTCCTGAAAACCAAAAACTCAAAGAAGTACTCATGTTCATGGGAATATATGGATTTATTTTTATGATAAGTGCTTTTGGTATCGTCTGGTATGGTATCATGATCTACTTCGGATTTTTTCTCATTATCGGACTCGCTGCTTCCTCATTTCTCAGTTACACACACGAAGAGGAAAAAAATAGTGATCTCATAGGAGTAAAGCTGACACTCGCTTTTATTCTCTTTATTTTTATAGCAGTATACTTTATCCGATCTGGGTTTCCACATGGGTGGAATAATCTCAAGAGTGCCTACTACAATGAGTATAAATACAATATCCTCTCCCAAGAGGAGTCTATATTTGCCTATAGAAGTGACTATCTCGTACCCATAGCGACGATGAACCTCAAAGATACGAGCAAAATACTCGATGGAATCAGGGAAAAAATGGTATCGAAAGAAATGCAGTCTTTTCTCGCGAATCCTGATACGAAAGATATCAGTCTCGAAAACCTCCATAGCCTTATCATGCAATACCGTGGATCAAAAGATACCTCTCTTAGTAAAGATATGCACACCCTCGGACAGTCTCTATACTCCTATATCCTCTATCCTCCCGAGGATAATAAAAATAGAGGATGAATCTATAGAATTGGTACATTTATGACATATCTCATAGATAATAATCGAACTCGCTATCTCGAAGATAGTCTCATATCTACCTTCAATGACTATCTCTACGATGCCAATCCTGAAGTGACCGTAGAACGTATGAAAAAAATAGGACTAAAATATCTCCTCATGGATCTCAATGCTGCTACTATAGATCGTGATCCACGCAGAGCCCTGACGACTCGATTCGAGCGACTTCTCCTGACGACGAATGCGAAAAATCTCAAGCTCGTCCGCACTGATAACTTCTGTCTCGAGCTCGCTATCGGAGAAAGGAAAAAATGAAAATTCCTCACAGATGATGAGTTTATCGATATCGCAGGAACAAACTATGAATCCTACCGTGATGGAAAAAGTATAAATAGAGGACAGAAAATGGCACAATGTCAGACGTATATCATCAAAAAAATCAACGAAAATGACTTCGCCGAATATCCTACGATCGAGCAGATCAAAAAGGAAATCATAGAAGCCGAAGGAGGAAAAGACGTAGAAAAAGTCAGATCAATCCTGACAAAATATACCGGACAAAGTTGGTTTGCACTCTTCGAGATTATTGATACTCCACTCCCTACTCCACCAGTGATACTTTCTGGATCAGTGAATACTCTCTCGTGAGGTATACGCTAAAATGAGAATCTCTCAAAAACGAGAAGTTCAAGGAAGAAAAAATTTTTCATAAGGAGCTTGCTGATATGCAAGTGACTCTAGAAATAAATTTTTTTGACAAAGAAGTTGGAAGTTTTTCAGAGATTCTCATAAACTCTCCGATTATTCGGAGAGTTTTTTTACGATGTCACGGAACTGATTGGCTCTATCGAAGTAGTCACGGAAGAGTCCAAAACTTGCACAACCTGGAGAGAGCATGAGAATATCATCTTTAGCACTATTGTTCCAGAGAAACATCACTGCATCCTGGAGAGAGTCCGTAGCGATATAACTGATACCTTCTTGTTGTGCTATAGCTATAAAATGATCTTTCGTAGTCCCGATACATGCCATAGCCTTGACTCGGTCTCGAAATTTTGGAGCGAGGTATGCAAATGAATCTCCCTTATCTGAGCCACCTACGATGAGAAGAAGATTTTTATTATTTATAATTCATCATTTATAATCTATCATTGGAGTATAACTTCACAATGCTGCCTCGAGACTCTGAGAGCTCGTCGACTTCGAGTCTTCGACGAATACCACTCTATTTTTCTCTCCGATTTTCTCCAGTCTATGCGAGAGTCATGTGATCGATTTTAGGTACTCTTTCGTGCGCTTAGAGCATATCTTCATCATATTCGTGATAAGAGTACTTGCGAGTATATTCATCGCGTTATGCGCCCCAGAAAACTGTGTTTCAGAGAGTTTATATTTTCGCCTTCATGATATGATGATATCCTCGCCATTTGTATAATCTTTCAGAGTTTCTCTTCCTGTCATTCCTGTAGATCCTGTCATCTCGACAGAGTCCTGTATCTGTGGACGACGAGAGATCTCGCTCTGATGAAAGATTCTTGAGTGCCTAGGAACATCTATCTTTAGATTATTTTCTTTTGCGAACTCGGTAACCTGCGCATTTACCACACTTCCCTTCTCGGCACGTTCTATGATGCGCATCTTGGAGTCGAGATAGTCCTGGAGATCTGTATGCCAGTTGAGATGATCGGCCTTGAAGTTCGTAAATATCGAGTAGTGAGGGCGGAATGAATGAAGAGAATACGCCATAAAACTCGAAACTTCTACGACGATATACCCTCGTTTTTGTCATTTTTCGAGGATCAGACGCACCGTCTCAGAAAAAGGGATATCGAAATTTCCTGAAAGATAGACTTTTTCTTCTCCAAATTCGGCAAGAAGAAGACTATAGAGAAGCCAAGATGTCGTAGATTTGCCATCTGTGCCAGTAACTGCTATAATGGTGAAGTTCGCTGGGAGAAACTCATAGGCAAAATCGAGCTCAGACTTGACTTTTCCTGTCTTATAGACACTATGTGAAGATGGGATACCTGGCGAGGGGACGATAGCATCATACGCATCGAAAGATGTGAGTCAGTCACTATCATCACGGATCTCATACGAAATCCCTCGCGACTCGCAGAGTCTCGCGACAGCAGAACCAACCTTTCATTTACCGTAGATTAAGTACATGTACACCATTATAAAAAAACATCTGGGAATACAAGTATTTTATAAATGAATATACGCTTCTCCGACTTACGCCTCTATCCAAAACTCCATAAATACTCAGGACATGCCTGATAAAGTACGCTTGCTAATAGGAAAAGTAGCTGATCAAGCAAAAGAAAATATCAATAACGAACCTGATCTAGAAAGTGAGCTGAAAAAATATAATATTGTATATCTAAAACCATTTTTTCTCGCATACCCTCATGCTTGGTGAGATCTAAAAAGAAAACTTCATAAGTACCGTAAAGTAACGAAAGAGAAATATAGTATATCAAAGGCTGATGAAGGCGAGATATATGCTATATTTCTCAGATATGGTAGAGAAGAAGATAGTGGAGAGAATATAACTCATGCTATTCCGAAAGAAATATTCAAAAATAGTGAACTTATCGAACACGCATCTGCATCGATGTCACTTCTCGATACTTCTTATCTCGATATCCAGAAATCAGAAAATAGTATTTCTGATAAGCATGCATTTATCCGATTACTTATCCAAAAAGGGCTATCTGAAAATGCGAATATATCTCGAGCTGATTCTCATGAGAAATTTCCTCAATTATTCCAGAAGGTATGCAAGTATCTTACTTCGATTTATCATATAAATCTCTCTGAGATGAGCATAAGCGATGATATAGGTCTAGACTCTCTTGTCGATAAAGTTGTAGAAAATCTATGGAATCCTGATAATTCTAGTGGTAACTGACTTAGAGCAAAAAGCGCATGGATGATCGTCAAGGCATTTCATGCTTGGTGATCGATAGACCATATTATAAATGCACAGAAACAAGCTCTAGAGTGAGTCAAGAAGCTACCACAAATGCTCATTTCTAGCGGTATTCAAATCATCACTCCTCAGGTACATACAGATGATGATTGAAATATTTCATTCACAGGAGATATACTAGTAGCTCTTTCAAATGGAGATCAGCAAAAAGCACATACCACCTATAGAGTCAAGAGCATCGAGTCGCTCTTAGTGAAACTATGGGCAGATGTAGATTATACTAATACTGACGCCCTAAGAGATATGATAGGATGAGCTATTCATGGCGATTTTTGAGATAATCAATCTATCAAATTTGAACTGATACAAAAGATATCCGGTCTCTATGCAAATCGATGATATCTCTATAAGGATAAGTGATGATTTGGAGATAAATCTGATCTATCCGAGAAGGCATACAAAGGATTGAAAAATGCCCGTAAGAAACCACTATCACAATCCAGGCATCGAGATGCTTATTCCAGTGATATTGTAAGAAATATAAGTTTAAGTGGTTTTATGCGATACTGAGATATCCCTATCGGTACAGAATTTCAATTTTTCGATACAGAAGACTTCAACGCGTGGAAGAAAGAACACCCAGAGTACCATCCTCGTCGGATATTGAGAGCCTGGGCAAGATGACAAGATTTTGCGACTCCACGCCAAACGATAACGAGTTACTATAAGCATAGGAAACCTATCCTTAATGATGTAGGGTTAAAGAGTCTTATAAATAACCAGATAAAAGAAGGTCATATTATTCCTTATTTTATAGAAATTGATAAGTACCTTCAAGTGATCTTTGCCCTCTGAAAAGCAGAGGATAAGCTTATGAAACGTTTCTCAAGTGCTAAGATAATAAATACACCTCTCCAGGATGGAGATTTTATGGAATTCGTACATGCTATATGCGATAATGTCTCTTCATCCAACCCGCCATCTTCTTCGCAGCTTCCTTCCCAGGATTAATCAAAACCACTTTTTCCCCAAAAAGGTCATGCCACATCTTCTCTATAGACTCACGAATAAGCGGATAGTGCGTACATCCCAGCACAAGAGCCTCGATATCGGGAGAAAACTGCGATAGATACTCTCTCAGTAACGAGTCGATCTCATCTCACGAGACAATTCCCTGCTCGATCAGAGGCACAAGCCCTGGAGCCCCGACTTCTTCGACGATGATCGAATCATCGAGGATATGGACACGCTCACGATACATGCGAGTGCGTACAGTTGCCTCAGTCGCGAGGACTCCAATTTTTTTATATCCACTCTCTACTACTGCCTCTGCTCAGGGAACCGTCACTCAGAGTATATGTCGCCCAACGTATACTTCCTGCTGGAGCCACCTGAGTGCATGCACACTCGCAGTATTGCATGCGAGGATCACGACATCAGCTCACCTCGCAAAGAGCTTATCGACTCATGCTTTCGTCAATATGCGGATTTCTTCTCAAGATTTCCCCCCGTATGGAGCATGTTCTCTATCCATCTCGAGGAGCATCACTATATCAGGAAATTCCTTCTGGAATGCTTCCATGACGACTCGACCACCGAGTCAAGAGTCAAAAAATCAGAGAATCATATATTATAAAAGGTGGCGCAATAGACTTGCAAGATATGGATCATTCGCTGCTTCTTTTCGTACACTATCAACAATTGGTCGCATTTGTAGAGCCGTAGGGTGACCTTTTGGGATAATAATTTTAGGTTGTCTTAATACTTTGGGGACAGTAATAGGTGTATCAACCTCTGGTAGAATAACTACAAGTTTTGCTTTTTGAGGTTCTGGAGACATATATCTTATAGAGTCCAAAACTCTGTCTATATCTTGTTGAGTATAACTTCTCAGTACGAGTGTCGCCCTTCCTCGTACTTTTAGTGGGTCCTTTCTTTGATAATGATCATTCAAAATGGCTCTAATATAATTTTTTACAGCGTGAATTTTTTGAGAACTCCTTAGGATAATAGTATCTGTTTGACCTAAAAGTACTCCTGCAACAGAAAATAAGAATCCAGCATTATCATCATTTCAAAATATTATATCACTTCTCTTCTTGAGTTCTTGAGTCAGACTAGAAACACTTAGAAAACAGGGGCCATTTTGATTTGTTGAGAAAAATAGCGGTGTTCGTAAGTTTCTCGATGTATGAGTATGTAGTGACATAAGCCATAGTTACACTCCAATAAATGCTTTCGTCTTATCTGCCATTTTGCGACCGACAGCGATGATGAGGATACGAGAGACCCACATAGCTGTGAAGAGAGAGAGGACGATACCGAGACCGAGCATAAATCAGAATCCCTTAATGAGCGATATACCGAATACATAGAGGATCACCGCAGAAGTCAGAGATGTGATATGTGAGTCCCAGATCGCTGTCCACGATTTCGCGAATCCGACAGTCGTCGCTTTTTCGAGGTGCATACCAGATCGAAGTGCTTCCTTCATACGCTCGAAGATAAGGATATTGGCGTCGATCGCAAGTCCTATAGAGAGGATCACTCATGCGATAGAGGCAAGTGTGAGTGTGACGCCAAATGACTTCACCAGTGCCATGAGGATGAGTGAGTAGACGACGAGAGCTATACCGGCGAGGAGCCCAGATATTCGATAAAAATAGACGAGAAGTATCACGATAGCGAAGAGTCCGATAAATCCAGCCTTACTGATCTCATGAAGTGCGTCTTTTCCGATTTTAGCATCGATCGTACGCTCGCTCGTGAGATAGATAGGAGCTGGGACGATACCGGTATTGATATTGTTCGCGAGAGCCTGTGCTTCAGCGATAGTATACTGTCCTGTGATGACAGCACGTCCATCAGAGATGACTGCTTGTACAGTAGGATTGGTCAGGAGCTCCCCACCGACGAATATCGCTATCTGCTTTCCGATCAGACGTTTAGTGAGCTCGGCGAATATACTTTTTCCTTCATCGTTGAAAAGAAGGTCTATCTGTGGTGCTCCTGCCTGGGTAAATGATACTCCAGCTCGAGTGATATACTTATCTCCGAGGACTTTCCCATCTGCAGTCTTCGCGGGTGCCCAGAGACTCGGACGCTCGTCAATATAGATAAATGAGTAGTCATACTCTTTTTTATTTACTGTAGTACCGCTTGCATTGACCGAGGGAACCTCATATCGTTTTTCGAGCCGTACGATAGCATACCCACCTGGTCATCGAGTCATACCACTCGCCCCGATCGTCTCCTCTCCGAGGACATAGGTCACCGGAGATATATAGGGAATGGCGACGGTATCCATATTGGTAAACTGGAGCTCTGTAGGGAGAGCACCGCTCGCACTACTGTATCCGACATTTTCATACTGGTCACGATACTTAGCTCATACAGTGGCAAATGGCGCAGAAGTGAGCTCTGTCGAAGCTTTTTCTGCGATTTCTCGTCGTGCTTTTTTATCAGCTTCTGTGACTTCTTTTTTCTCTTCACGAAATTCGAGCTGTACCACTTTTCCGATCGTATCCTTCGCACGGGCTATATCTTCTGCATTCTTTTTTCTTTTTTCATCTTCACTGATATTTCCATAGTCCTTCACAGGTATCTGGACGATGATATGCGACTCTCCAGGGCCATACTGCGCTGTAGAAATCGTCGGCTCTTCGAGTCCGAGACTTCCGACACGCTTATCGATGATCGACTTCAGGGTCTCGACGATAGAGGACTCCGTCACATTCGAAGTAGTCGTTCCTGTCTGAGCACGTACGAGAGAGAGATCGACCTTATAGTCGAGCTCCACTCATCAGTGAAGATCAAGACCATAAGGTCGATCTCTCGACCCTCAGAGCTCAGAGCGGAACTAAGATATCTGAGTCATCTATCAT
>JANMHM010000026.1:0-2066 GCA_031375155.1 Candidatus Altimarinota bacterium | reverse complement strand
GAGCATCTCTACTGCTTCTCAGAGTCATCTATCTACCTGTTCATAGTAAGCAGTCTTATCTGACTTAGATTGTCCTGATCTGGCTACATCTGAGAATCCTGCTCATCCACGAGTGATGATATCCATGATAGAGTCTACCTTACTCTGATTCACTGCTCCATAGGAGAAAGAGAAAGAGAAAAGAAGGGCTGATCAAAGGAGACCGAGGAGGAGTTTCTCACGACGAGAGAAGATCACCGATTTTGTGAGCGCTTTCATAAAAAGAAAGGTAAAAGAGTACGTATCATGCTCATAGTAGCACAATAAAAAAATCCTGTCAAAAATCTACTCATCTTTCCTTTCGAAGTACAAAATCCACTCATTCTTTCACGACTTTTTCACGAAAAATACCCTATCATAGAGCTATTTTCACCATTTTTCTTACTAAACATTTTCTCACCTCTTTCTTTGACATTCGCTCGGAAAAAAATACGATTCTCCAGTCGACCAATGAAAAAATCATTAACCCCACACTCTATGTGCTGAATATTTGCCTACAATGGGTCTGAAAATCCTGTTCCACTTCTCATCGAGTGACTCCGCAACCTCGAATACCGCGGATACGATAGTGCCTGAGTGTTCGCAGTTTCTCGGGATGGGGAATTTTTCCTCGAGAAAGCCGTCGGAAAGGTATCGAATCTCGCGACCAAAGTCGAGCGAAATGTGAATGCGACGAAACCCTATATCTCCGGTATTGCCCATACTCGCTGGGCGACACATGGAGGCGTGACCGAGAAAAATACTCACCCACATTTTTCGAGTGATATGAGATTTTTCGTCGTACATAATGGTATCATCGAGAACTATCATGAACTGCGAGAAGCGCTGAAAGCGAAATGATATGAGTTCTACTCGGAGACGGATACTGAGGTCGTCGCGAAGCTCATGGAGGATATGTATGATGGCGATCTCCAGACGACATTCCAGTCTGTCCTCACCAAGCTCGTCGGTGCCTACGCGCTCGTCATCGCGGATCGTGAGCATCCTGATATGATCCTCGGGGCGAAGCTCGGAAGTCCTATGATCGTAGGAGTTTCTGATACAGGTACGTTTCTCTCCTCAGATATTAACGCTGTCTCTCGTGTAGCGACTGAGTTCGTCACGCTCGAAGACCATGAGATCGTGAGACTCGCAGGGGGGAAGTACTCAGTCTTCTCACTCGGTGAAGA
Source organism: Candidatus Altimarinota bacterium (assembly GCA_031375155.1). Taxonomy (GTDB): domain Bacteria; phylum Patescibacteriota; class Gracilibacteria; order BD1-5; family UBA2023; genus JAGOMW01. The sequence continues at coordinate 858 of JANMHM010000026.1, read as the reverse complement.
GGTCGAGAAAAATCGGGAGAAGATCACCGCAGAGTTCCAGACGGCAACTATGGGAAGCTTCGAGACCTTCACAGAAAAAGAAATCCACGAAATCCCAGAAACTTTCAAAAATGCTCTTAAGTGACGACTCAACTTCGAAACTCAGATGATAAAAAGTGAAACCCTTGAATCTCTCGATAACTATGAGATCGATCGTATCGAGATCATAGCATCAGGATCGAGTGCATTTGCTGGCATGGTCGGTGCGAGCTGGTTTCGTGAGATTTCTCATATTCCCTGCGAAGTCCGCACCAGCAACGAGTTCCTCTACGATACATTTCTCCCATCAAAATCTACACTCTACATCTTCATGTCGCAGTCGGGTGAGACGGCAGATGTCCGAGAGAGCCTGAAGATGGTGAAAGAAAAGGGGTGTCTGACATTTGGTATCGTGAATGTCGTCGGATCGACGATCGCGCGTATGTGTGACATGGGCCTCTATACTCACTCGGGTATGGAAGTCGGAGTCGCCTCGACCAAAAATATCGTCGGTCAGCTCGCTGTCCTCATCCTTATGGCTCTTTCACTCGGGCTGAAGCGTGACCTCCAAGTGAAGGACGCTCGTGAGATCATCCGCCATCTTGCAGAGCTCCCATGGAAGTTCGAAGAGCAACTTCGAGATAAGCATATACTGAAACCTATCATCGATAAATACTCGAAGTATCAGAACTTCTTCTTCCTCGGACGCAATGTCCTCTATGGGACAGCGCAGGAGTGTTCTCTGAAACTCAAGGAACTCTCAAGTCTCCACTCTGAGGCATACTCGACCGGAGAGCTTAAACACGGTCCACTCGCGCTGATCAATCCCTCTATGCCATG
>JANMHM010000025.1:0-6326 GCA_031375155.1 Candidatus Altimarinota bacterium | reverse complement strand
GAGCATCTCTACTGCTTCTCAGAGTCATCTATCTACCTGTTCATAGTAAGCAGTCTTATCTGACTTAGATTGTCCTGATCTGGCTACATCTGAGAATCCTGCTCATCCACGAGTGATGATATCCATGATAGAGTCTACCTTTGACTGAGAGACTACAGCATAGGAGAAAGAGAAGGAAGAGAAAATGAGAGAAACACAGAGCAGGGATAGAAAGAGTTTCTCACGGGAAGAGAGAGGGGTTTTCATATATTGGTGGTTACAGAATATGATATATTGTAATGATAGTACCATAAGTGCCCCCTCACGTCAAATATTGGGGGAAGATTATATTTTTCTCTCTTATTTTAGTTTTATAATCAAGAGTTTGTGAGGTAAGATAGGAAATCTCGAGGGATGAAGAAGTTCAAAAAAATCCCCATATTTTAATATGAGGATTATTATTTTGATTCCTCTTCTCTATCTCCCTACTTCTATAGTCTATCGCATCATCATCGGAACTGGGTAAAATGGTTTACTGACAGTTCCTGTGAATATGACAGATGCCTTCGGACTCGCTGTATTGGCGAAGTTCCATGACTTGATCCCACCCTCAGCGACCGAGTAGAAAGTATCACCGACATAGAGGGCACGAGTGATGAAGTCTCGTGAATAGTTCCACATCTGGGAAGCGAAGTAGGTCTCGACCGTCGATCCCGCGTAGCAGTACGGTGGTACGTAGTTATAGGTTGATCCGCAATACTCTGTTCCATCGAGAAGTTTTTTACAGTTATTTTTCGATCCACTATATTGGGCACAGTCTTTTTTCCACTCCTTTTCGAGATCAGCCGAGAGGGTGATATGACTCACTCGGAATTTCTCACTGATAGCACTCGGTAGGACAGATACTCCGACAATTCCCTGGAAGGCACTACTGGATCTGTAGACATCATTTGTATCACCCGCACTCTTCATGAGTGTAGCAGGAAGGAGGAGGATATTTTTCTCTTTATACCATACGAAGGCTCGTGGGTTCGAGAGTGCATCTGCAGAGGAGCCCATATCTCCGAGGACGAGGGACTGTTCTTGTTTCGGATTTTTTACATCCTTCACATTGTAGAGGTCGACTTTCAGTCCTCCATTTTGTGTCCCTCACCACTGGTTCGTATGCGTATCATAGCCGAGACCGATGAGACGATCACTATCATAGGGATGGAGATAGGTCGAGTACCCTGGGATTTTCAGCTCTCCGAGGATCTTCGGAGATTTGGCCACAGAAACATCGATGACAAAGAGCGGATCAATCTGCTCGAATGTGACGAGATAGAGTCTATCACCGATAAATCGTGCTGACTGAAAGTTCTCACCCTTCGCTATCCCAGTGAGCTTCCCGATGACCTTTCCAGAAGGAGAAATGATCGAAAGCTCGGTACTGTTCTGGCTCTGTCCACTCGACCATGCGTAGTTCTGTGTGACGATACGGAAGTTCCCACTTGCATCCTCGTCCATCGAGTACTGAGTCATAGGATTGCCTGCTACTGTCGTAGAATACTGGTATGAGAGACCTCCTTTCGAGAGGGAGTACTTATGGACAAGGGTCTGACTCACAGTTTCGTAGCTCGGAGCAAAACACTGGGCACCAGGAGGACATGCGGATCGACTCTGTGACGCCTGGACTGAAACACTCGAAGTGATATAGAGAGCACTCTTCGACATATGGATTTGTGATACGTCTCAGAAGAGGAGTTCATTTTTCATCTTGGCAGTTGCGTCGGTGATACTCACAGATGAGAGTGATACGAGCGAAGGGGTGAAGTCGATCTTCGCGAGAGTAGCAGAGTCTGGTAGGACGAAAGTGATATCCGTACATGAGGATACTGCCGGGCGGAAAGACTGAGCATATCTTCCATTCTTCGAGAGGAGTGACTCACGGATATCTGGAACGAAGTTTCTGATAGTGAAATTCTTCCCTATATCGGTGAGGGCTTTCGAGAATCATTTATCATCTTTTCCATACTGAGTCATATATATGGGTGGCATACGGAGATCGTTCGAAGAAATGAAGTAGAGGGTATCCCCAACGATACGAGAGTCACGGTATGATCCATCGATCTGGTGATAGCGCTCCAGAACTGGTGCACTCGGATCCGTCACACGGTATATCGAGATGACAGTCTTCATCTCGGGAGCATACCAGCGCGATGTATAGAGACTCGATGTGGAAGTATACTTTTGTCCGACGAGGATAAGTCGGTCATTCTGCAGGTACATCTGCATCGAAGAGAAGGTATCAGGAAGTTTGATCTTCTTCATGAGAGCGAGGTCACTCGTACGCACGATACGGACTTCACGAGACTCTTCAGAGTAGCTATAGAGATAGTTCCCATCAGTCTTCACCGTATCTGCCTCATCGACTCCGATGATCTGAGTATTGGTCGTCGAAATCGGACTACTTCCGAAACTACTCGCATCCGCAGATACTGGTGAGGCTACTGATTTGTTTTCAAGGGATGCTCTCGGTGGAGTCAGTCCAGTAGGGACCATTTCTTTATCTCGAGCATAGAGATAGGCAGGGTACCAGTAGCGTGACTGGTATCGACTCGCTATTTCGATCAGCTTGGACTCTAGATCCTCACATGATGCGAATTTTTGTATTTGAAATCTTGGACTCACAGTGGCTACTGGAGTCGCTGCAGAAACTCAGAAAGAGCTCAGCATGGATGAGAGCAATAAGATGAGAAGAGAAGTACGAGCGATCATAAGAAGAGGGTAAGAGAATAAGCGTTTACTCACTCTAAGACGAGAGGAGAAAATTTTGGTGACAAAATTGATATTATAGTATTGTAACTTGAATAATCTATGTTCCTGTCATCCCGGTGAATACCGGGATCCATAGTTCCTGGACTGGATTCTGGCATAAAGCCAGAATGACAGGAATAGATACCTACGGCATGACAAAAGTAAAATTATTCAGAAAAGACTTGTACGAGGTAGCTCTTCCCTCCCGAGAGAGCATATCCTATACCCATTTTTGTCCATTCGCTGCGAAGCATGTTGTATCGGTGACTTCCTGATTCTTCGAGCCCATCTTGGAGGGCGAGATCCGAAATCGTTCCATAGGCGATATTCTCTCCGAGAGATGTCTCGAGCGCAAATCCTCTTTTTTTCGCGAATCCATCGATATAGTTCCCATCAGGATCTCTATGTGCCTGATATCCACGAGTTACCATATCATCTGCCTTCATCTGAGCGAGTCGAGTGAGTTCTCCATCGAGGGCGAGCATATCATTCCCGAGAGACATACGAAGTGTATTGATTTTTTTTACGAGAGAGGTACGGACGGTATCAGTATTTTTTCGTAGCGTATCACGGACATCATCACTGATAGTCGAGATGAGAGACCATACTTTCCCACGAGTGAGAGTCGTATTGATATAGGCGATCCCATCTTCGCGGACGATCTCGATACGGTAGGCACCATCCTGGGTAAATGGAAATGCTACTTTCAGAGACTTTCCAGGTATGAGGAGATCATCTTGGATAAGTTGTCAGGAAAATGTATACTGCTTCACGTTTCCATCAGGAAAGGTGATATAGTACTCGGATCTCAGTCTAGGAGTGGCTGAAACAGTAAAGCGAAAGTTTGCGATAGATCATCTCTTCTCGAAACGGATAGACTCCGTCCCGACATCTTCATGTGTGCGATCGAGTATGACTCGACTTCGAGTCGGGGTGATCTTCCTAGAAATATCGAGTGGTGATGGCGTCGAGAGGGTATATCCTCGGATGCTGATATCAGCGCTTCCTGGTCGGAGTGGCATACCCTGGAGAGAAAGTGCGGTTCCAGAAGTCTGGAATGTACGACCATCCTGTGTGACAGAGAGGGATCACCAGAGTCCAGCAGGAAGAGCGAGATAGGGATTCCTTCCTGGGGTAAATACAGGAGAAATTCTCAGAGAAGATGGAGAGAAAATCGGATATGAGAGGGTTCCGCGGTCTATGAGTTCGATCTTCGAGAAGTTAGCAGTATTGAAGCTATTTCCACTCGCGAGGACAAGAGTATGGGAACCAGGAGTGTTCGGAAGTGTCAGCGGTGTACGAAATGTCCCATCTTTCTTGACGCTGACAAGGAAACTCTGTGGCGTGCCCGTATCATCTTCACGTCAGAGGTAGGCGATGATATTTTTTTGTCCATCAGTCACCTTCCCGCGTATCTCGATACCCTCTCCTATGAAGAGGACACTCGGTATACTCGAGTCGAGTATGACCCCCAGGTGCGCGAAAGCATCTTTCGCGAGAAATCCCTTCGGAGACTTGGGCGCCCAGCCGATCGGTGTGACCGAGACATCAGAGAGTCGTCATACAGAGAGAGGAGCAAGAAATCGGAACGCTTCACGAGAGAGGTCGATCACATTCGGATGTCTCGTACAGTTCGGACGATCATTGGCCTTCACGACGATCCCCGTGCCTCACTTCGAGACGTAGAGATACTGCCCCAGGCTCATATCGCATATCGCTGCTGAGTGCTCAATCTGGGAGAATCTCTCCCCATTAGCAGTACCTCCACCATCGAAGCTATCCGCGTAGAAAGTTGCCTCTTTGCTCACTGTTTCGGCAAAGAGTGGCTGAGTACTGATGAGAAGAAATGAGAGTACGAGGAAAGCTATCCTACGAGAGAAATGTGAAAAAAACATACCGACATGGTATGTTTTTTCTCTGTTTTTGCAAATAGTGGGACGTGAAGAAGGAGTGGAGATATTGAAATTATGGCTCTAGTCATCCGTTACATGAAGAGCTTACAGTTTCCATATAAGGATTACCCCTAGAGTTAAGTTTACAGGTATAGGTAATACTTCAATAACAAGATCCTCCATACGGACAGTATCAAGAACTTTTCGTCATATTACTTCCAACATTTAAAATAGATGTTTGAACTGGTGATGTATCACTTGGAGACCTGAAGTATTCAGCACAAGCAACGGTTGGTGGTCAACCATCCCAACCTATAGGATGCCTTATTGTACACTGGGCTACTGCGGGAGCTGGACAAGTAAATGTTCATCATCGCGTACTAGCAGTACAAGTTGGTCACTGAAGATTTGATCCACAGTAAGTAAATGCAATATTTGATCCGAATGTTCTCGAAGCACCAGGAGGAAGTGAGACATCATTGGTCGGTCATGATGGTGTCTGGTACCACTGGATATCACAGTCTCCTGTAGGTGGCACTGGAGCATTACTACAATTTGTTCCGCTATATCAGTTCGCACAGGTATATGTACAGGCTCATCCACTTGTAGAATAGTTCCATGTTTGGCTTGGTGATGTCGGATTGTATGTTAGTGTTCCGATATTCGCAAATGATGGATCTGGAGAGGTACAGGAGTTTATAGGGGCTGTCAAACAATTCGTTCCACTATATCCATTCGCACAGGTATATGTACAGGCTCATCCACTTGTTGAGTAAGTCCATGATTGGCCTGGTGATGTCGGATTGTATGTAAGAACAGGTCCGATGTTCGCAAACGATGGTGGAGGGAGACAAGAGTTTGCACAAGAGTTTCTTGTAGCACTACATGGCACAGTCGTTCCTGCTGTACATGTCCAGTTTACTGTACCTACACCACATGCAGGACTAGCATCAGATGAAGTACTTCAAGGAAGGCAAGAACCTGGACTACTGCCACACTGTCATGGTGTTGGACCTACTGGCGTGCAACTACTATTTGTATATGCTACCACTGGATTGACGACTTGTGCCCATCGTGCATTTCCTCATACATATCCCTGGAAGCTCGCGATCCCATATGATCCTATAGATCGTTGGTCGTCTTGTACGAGTCCACTTTCAGGATTAGTCTGGGTATAGTATTGGATCTTATAGTAGCTTCCGCTGACTGGCACACATGCTGGAGAGGCATCTGGGGTGACGATACTTCCAGCAGCTGGTACAGTTCCACTACAATCTGTCTTACATGCTCATACCGTACTATTATTATTAGCGGCTCCATTATCACAAACCTCACTTCCTTCTCGATTTCCATTTCCACAGACAGGACTTGGTGGGATCGCAGCATAGCTCGCACTACATGAGTTCGAACCACATGACCATGACCATGGTCCAGATAATGCGACAAATGGATTTGAGCTATCGCTACAGAGATTGGTCGTCGGTTTCGTAGAGAAGGATCATCCATTCGAACTTCCACACGTCACAGGCGCACTACAAGCGATATTTGCCTTCGAACATGTCTGTGGATCATCACTTCATCCACTTACGCCAGTACATCTCCATGTTGCTGTAGTATTACAGTTTGTCGTACTGTCTATCCATACTCGTGTTCCTGTCG
>JANMHM010000028.1:0-22222 GCA_031375155.1 Candidatus Altimarinota bacterium | reverse complement strand
GGCAAAAGCGGTCTACGGAGATATGCCGAAGTGACATTTCTGACTCGCACTCCAGTACTACAGCCACTTCACATCTCCGATCCGACGCTATCCTGACCTCCTCGTGCATAGGATTATCAAGGCATTTCTCCATAAGGAACTCCACTGAGAACTCAAAACGAAATACACTCAAAACATGAAACGTATGGGGAAAAGCCTCTCTGAAAAAGAGAAACAAGCCGAGAGTGTCGAGCGCGCTATCGACTCACTCATGATGTGTCGATATATGTCTGACAAGGTCGGACAGTCGTTCCATGGGACGATCTCTGGTATCACCGAGTCCAATATCTATGTCGAGCTGGGTAGTGGTGTCGAGGGATCGATATTTCTCGGGAAAGTGAAGTCTCTCTATATACTCGACCCTATCCGTGGAGCACTAAGCGATAAGAAATGAAAAGAGCTCTATCGTATCGGAAATCCTATAGATATAAAAATCCTCTCTGTCGATATTGAGGAGAGGAGGATAGAGATGGAGAAGATATAATTTTATACTAAAGTTGTATTATCTGGAGTTCCTGACTTATTATCTAGTATTTGGTTTCATCTCGCTAAAGTCTTTCTTGCGAGTGTATTTGCCCTTTTGGTAGCTAATTCATTAGCCTTGCGCTGAGCTTTTGGTATCGAGGTGTCATGACCTTTGAGTCAGAGATTGTTTAAAGCAATTCATCACATATATTGAAAAATAAATGAGAAATTAATATATGTATAATAATACAAATGTCAATATATTTTTCCATATTCTCTTCGGGGATACACATTTTTCTATATAAATGCTACCTATGGACTATAAAGTTTTCGGCTGCAAGACCAATAAATATTTCGCAGAAAAGTGGCTCGTCCACCCGCACCTATCTGACAAAGAGGGATACTTCATCGCATCCTGTGTGGTGACTGACAAGGCAAAGGCAAAGTGGGTAAAGCACGCGAAGAAGAAACTCCCAGAGCTATGAGATATGGAGAAACTCTATCTCTCAGGCTGTGGGAATATCCGTGATGGTGTCGTCGATCCCCGATTTTTCGAAGTCTATAGTGAACTCATGGATTATAAAGATCGGATAGAGATACTTCCCGAAGATCCCGACGACTTCGCCGTGACTCGAGAAGAGAAGATGGAGATGATGAAGACCAAGATCCGATCTTTGCGAAAAATCGCAGGAAAGGAGCTCTTCACGAGGAAATATATGGTCATCCAGACAGGGTGCGATAACTTCTGCACCTTCTGTCTGACAGTCCAGGCACGTGGCAGACATAAGTGGCGACCGATGGAAGAAATCCTCGAAGAGATCCGTACATTTGTCGAAAGTGGTGGCAAAGAAGTCGTCTTCACTGGGATCAATCTCGGCGCATGGGGATCGCCAAGTTCGAATGACTACGAAGCGTCGAGATTTGTCGAACTTGTCGAACATGTATTGTCTGAGACGTCACTCGAGCGACTGCGCATATCATCACTGGGTGTCGAATTTGTGTCTGACAAACTCATCTCACTATTTGCGAATATTCGCATCAATGCCTATGCGCACCTCTCGATCCAGTCAGGATCATCGAAAGTCCTGAAAGCCATGAATCGTCACTATGATGGAATGAAACTTCGAGAAGTCCTCGAGAAGCTCCGAAATGTGAAGCGAGAAGATGAGATAGGACTCAATATCTGAGCCGATCTCATCGTCGGCTTCCCAGACGAGACCGATGCTGACTTCGCAGATACACTCGAGATCGTCGAGCGATACGGCATCACTCAGCTTCATGCCTTCCCGTTCTCAGCGCACGTGGACCACTACTCTGTCCCTGCGGGATCGTTCCCTGACCAGGTACAGAACCATATCGCCCAATCACGCCTCAAAACTCTCCTCAAAACAGGAGAGAAAGCATTCGAACAGTATGCAGAGGAATATATCGGAAAGGAGCTTAGAGTACTCGTGGAAAAAGTCTCTCTAGAGAAATTCTCTGGATGGAGCGAGAACTATCTCGCCTGCGATGAGTCTAACTTCACACCACTTCCTGGACAAGAAATCGCGAGAGGAAAGGTAGTTGTGGGAAAGTATGAGAAAGTATTAAAAAAATCCTCGAGTGAGGATTAACATCTTTTTATTCAGAAAAATATGGAATACTCGGTAATGTACTATTTGCACACAAAAATATTCCTTCTCGTATATTTCACTTAACTAGCTCTGTTTTAAGAGGGATTGCTATATCTGGTCACAATCATCGTATAGTGCTACAGGTTTCACGCGATAACCCAAAATATGGACGTAAATTGATTGGTGGCTTATCTATTTGAAGTGACTGGGTCCTTCTAGAAACCACAGACGTTATAGGCTGAGATAAGGCAGTTTGGTAGTAGTCTGCCATTTGTCTATCAAACGAGGGGAGTTCATATTTTCTAGAAGTTGTATTCATAATATCCTGTACTGCAGTGCTCATTTCAGGACCTAATGATTTTATAGTTTGTACAGATGATTGTGTTAGTCCAAAGTATCGAGCAGTAGTTGGAGGACGTCTTTTAAATTCTGGTGAATATATAATGCGTGCAATTTCATCATCCTTGAGAGTTACTTCAGATTGATGCCCATATGAGTTTGCTGATACAGAAAAAGCTAGGGCGCTTGCTGTTATATACTTACCTAGAGACATATAAAAAAATAAAAATATAATACGTAAAGTACTATATTTAGTTTTTTCTATATTGCAATAAAATAAAGTTACTTCATAAATCTCTCCACAATCTTCATCGGGATACTCTCGAGCTCTTTCGCATATCCCACCATACGCTCAGCAAAAGCGAGGAGCGTCTCGACACGATCCATCATCTTATACGTCCGCCAGAGGATCATCGTAAGAGGAATAGAGAGGAAGATAAGACAGACAGAGAGGACGATGTAGAGGATATCGAGTGATTGCATATAGGGGAGTATTACATGATAAATTATTTTGTCATTCCGACATTAGGGGGAATCTAGCTTTTTCAGTGAGCAGATCTCTCGTTCCTCGAGATGACAAAAATTTCTTCTATTATTATATCGAAATCACGGGAAAGAGAAAGTTATTTTCCTGCGAGCGGATCGACGATTTCAGATTTTTCTGTTTCTAGGTTTTCTATTTTTTCTGATCTTTCTCTATTACCTGTGAACTGTCAGTTATACTCTCATTCCTATCATAGCACCTATTCTTCCACCATTCGAGGATACTCAGAACTTCCGTAGCGTGGAACGTCTCTGTCCCTATATACCATACTCGCATATCGACTGCAGTAGTCACACCGAGAGATGAGACGATATCAGGAGAGGCAGATTTCTCCACCCAGCGAAGCTCTGCAGCATCGCTCCATGCCTTCGTCGCCCACACAGGAGCTCTGAGGAGGACTTCACGAGAGAGAGCATCGCTCTGGTCGTAGACTATGACGATGAGTCGTTTCGAGCTTCGCAGAGCATCGAGCTCAGCCTGAGTTTTGAGTACTATAGAAGTCGACTGCATCTGACGTTGGGTGAAGTCGAGAGTTTTCACTCCCATCTCTTTCGCTTTATCGACGAGAGGATCGAGTGTTTTCATATACGGATCCATCTTCGCGAATAGGGGGTCGAGCTTCGATGTGAGTGATTTCCAGTCCATAGAGGAGAAAGTTAGGGGTATTAGAGTGTACGGAGTTTCCTGATGAGTTCTTCGCGGATAGTAGTATATCGTTCCATAGTGCTCGCCTTTCGGCTATCATAGGATCGTTCGAGGTCTTCCCAGAGAGCTTGGAATCAGGAGATAGTGAGATCAGTCGGATGGATTGTGTATCAGGTATTGTCGAGGAGATTCATGAGCTCATCCGTCTTTGGTCCGTAGGAGATCATGATACATGGGAGTCCGTGTACACAGGCGAGAAGTGCTGAGTGATAGCGCATCCCGATGACAGCGTGAAGTGTCGGGTAGACCTTGAGTGTTGCCTCTATAGTTCCTGTAGTATTGTATGTTTTCCCTGTCATGATGCGTTTTATGAAAAGGGTATCATTTTGTGCCTCAGATCATCCACTACTATGGATGAGAAATATAGGATCATATCATTTTTCTTGGAAGTATGCATAGATTTTCTGGATTTCTGACTCTGTTTCTCCGAGAAACCCTCAGCGCACCGAAATACCGATACGTTTTTTTTCAGGAAGTTTTTCTACTTTCTCTGGAACGAGGAGAAATGCGATATCTGGTATCTGCGAACAGGGAATCTCGAGGGCATCGAGAAGTCCAGCACTCTTCTCATCACGTACGATGAGAAAATCTCCAGACTTAAATATTTTTCGTAGCGCCATCTTGTTTTTCACTTGTTTCACCTCGAGCGAGATACCGAGATAGACGATCGTCGTTCCCATCATACGAGCCATCTTGGTGCGAAAAAACCACTGACTCATCAGTCGAGAAAAAGATACTCACTCCTCATTATCGAAAAGAAGTCCCCCACCACCTATGATCATGATATCAGCTCTCGCGATCGTCCATATATTTCGCACGAAGTACCAGATATTTGCGATCGGATTTCGGAAAAATGCATGTGGAAAGTACATCACCCACGATACATCTGGATCAGCGAAAAGAGCAGATTTTTTATCATGGGTAAATATCGTAAACTCCACCATTTCACCATAGTGTCCTTGGAGAAACTTCAGTTCTTCACGAAGGATAATCTCGTCTCAAAGATTGTACGATCCGGTCGCGGTCATGAGGAGGACTTTCTTCTTCTTGAACATACTCCTATTGTAGGAGAAATAGGGATTTTATGCAAATTTTTCACTGCCTCTCTCTGGACGTTTCCTTTTTTGATTTTTAAGTTTCGGATTTTTCATTCTAGGAAATGATTTTTCGCCTAAAAGTATGTGAGAAATTTGTCCTCAGGGGAAAAATAAATATCATATTTGTGCCCATACCTCTATACTATAACCCTACTTCATATGAGCAACTCTCTGAATAAAGTCCAAATTATTGGCAACCTCACAGCAGAACCAGAAGTCCGTGAAACTCCAAACGGACAGAAGGTAGCGACATTCTCTGTCGCGACCAATCGAAAATGGAAAGATGCCTCCTGAGTCCTTCAGGAAGATACCGAGTTTCATAACTGTGTCGCATGGCGCGGTCTCGCTGACATCGCTGAGCAATACATGCACAAAGGAAAAAAAGTCTACGTCGAATGATATCTCAAAACCAGAAACTGGGAAGATACTGCAGGAGTGAAACGATACAAAACTGAGATCGTCTCTGATAATGTCATCCTCCTCTCCTCTCCAGGGGGTGCTGAAGGCGGGAACTACGGCGGATCATCATCTGCTTCGAGTATGCCAGCGATGGATGACTCGGCTCCAGCCGAAGAACCAAGAGTGAAAAAATCCAAGCCAAAAGCCGAAGAAGAAATCTCTATCGAAGATATTCCCTTTTAGAAATCAAATCCCCCAAATGGGGGATTTTTTATTCTGGATCAAAAGTTGGGACTCTAACATATGTTCAATCACCTATTTGTATATGCTCTCTATGATTAAGTTGAGCTTGCGAAGATCTTGGTGATAATACTGACCTTTGGGCTGGTATATTTGGAGTTCAGATTAATGTAGGAGTGAGTTTCTTTACATGGCTGTTATATAATTTTATAACTTCTCACAAAGCACTTGGCTTAATAGCAAGAATTGTATTAGAAGCCTCTCACTCTTTTTTCATATACTCTTTATGTTCTCTCTTGAGTATTTTCCAGAAAGCAGCTATTATATCGACAGATGTTGTTCCTGGTATATATTTTTCAAAGAAAACTTCAGAAGTAATTCAAAAGAAAGGAAGTCTGAGCTTCTCTCTGACAAATTGAGCAGCTCAAAATGAGAATGATCCTCTAAATGTAAATGGCGGATCTTCTACGGTTTGAGTTTCTGTCTTTAAAACAGGATGATCAAGGAGGGCTAGCAGAGCTTGTTCAAATTGAGCAAGTCTATTTGCGGATATTTCTCTCGGATATAATGAATTGAGGCATTCTTGAGTAGTAAGTAGTGTGCCTGGAGGACTACTTAGGGGGTCTTGAAGAGTATTTTGATCCATAATAATAAATAATATAATTCTTATATACTTTTAATTTCATTTTTGTCAATTATATTCTACGCTAAATTCAAACTCTCTGTCTCCGCCTTGAGATTATTCTCAGTCTTGATACGAGGATTGTAGTAGTTATAGACGAGCTTGATCAGGTCTTCTTTGGCGAGGACTTCTGCTTTGAGTCCGATAGACTCGAGACTCATCTTCACCGTCGATGCACGCTCGAAATTCCCCTTTCTCATACGCTCAGTACGGATACGATTCATACGGATATCTGCGACAGACTCTTCCTGTTTGAGAGCATTCCAGAAGTTCGAGAAAAATCCGAACATATCCGTTTTTCTCACACTATTATTATTCTCGAGGTCGAACGGTACGATGATATAGAATTCCTTTTTCATGATCTGGGCAAGATCGACGAGATTGGTCAGGAAGTCGACATACTTATAGGTCTGTTCTTGGAGCAGCGTATTTGGTTGTTTGAGTGCGAGATTTTTGAGGCGATTGATATAGGCTTCGATATCGACTTTCAGTGATCGTATGATGATCTGTATAGGGAAATTCACTGAGTTTAGAAATCGCTGATACGATATGAGGATCGCATCTTGCTCTTCGGTACTTTTGAGGTTAAAATTGAGCGCATGGATCTTCAATATCATACGAGAAGACCCATCTTTCATGAGGATAATGTTATCTCTGATTTCTGAGAATGGAAGATAGCGCTGGGTACTACTATCTTTGGGTGGTTTTTTCCCAGTTTGGACGACAGAGTTCGTAGACATGGATAGTGGGTTTAGAGTTTAAGGATATTCTCCGTTACTTCATCATTCATTTTCGATTCGAGAGTTTTATTACTTTTTTGTTCGGTGACATTTTGTGGCATCGTCACATAGCCGATCTCGAGGTCATCGTAGCTATCAGTTCCGAGGGACCAAGTGCGGAGTTTTGAGTTGAGAGCCAGTCGGAAAAAATTGAGTGCTGCAGGGAGAAATGTCATTTCTGATACTTTTACCAGTGCGATGATCACTCCGATAGCTCCGATGATGACTGCAGGGATCGCTGCTATCTCGGGACCGACTCTTTCCTGAAGTGACTGGAATATACCATATGCTGCTCCTCACCATACCATCATGATGATGAGCTGACGCAGAGAGAGTCCCGCGACGATCGTATCTTCATTCTCGATTTGGATAGGGATTTTGTATTGCATAGTGTGAGTATATCCTAAGACTCTCCAATCCGCAAGCTCTTTATATGGATTTCTTTTGACTTTTATACCCTTCATCGTATAAATGGAGGGAATTTTAGCTATTTATGGGATAATGGTTCCATTGCCCGTTGTCTCTCCCAATAACTAATACCTAATCATTAATATCTACCCTCATGTTTTCTTTCACGCAAAATAGATTCCGGTTTTATACCGTAGCTATCGTCCTCATGGTACTCTCGATTGCGAGTCCATTTCTCCTCGGGGTCAATCTCGGTATCGACATGACGGGCGGTATCCAGATAGAGTATGCTGTGGACTGAGGCGATGCGAAGGCCGCACAAGAAAGTGCGAAAAATGCCGCTCTCGAAATATCGAAAAATATAAAACTCTCTGGAAAAGAAGTCATGAATGGTGTCACTGTATATGGTATCGCTGGTACGACTTCGTTTATCGTCGAATGAGGATTCACGACTCCTGAGTGAGTGAGTGATACTGAGATACAAAAACTCAAAAGCCAATTCAATACAGAGCTCACAGCAAAACTCGCAAGTGTAAAAGAATCAAAAATCACCCAGTCCCGCTACGTAAATATCGGAGAATCATTCGGAGCATATATCAAAAAATCAGGATATATCACTCTGACTCTCGCAATCATCATGATCTCACTCTATATCCAGTATGCTTTCCGTGGATCTATCGCCGGTATGTCGAGCTGGCCATTTGCACTCGTGACAGGAGCCTCCCTCATACACGATGTGATCGTCGCTTTTGGGCTCTATGTCGTAGCTTCATTCTTTTTTCCAGAGTTTAAGATCGACACATTTTTCCTTACGGCACTCCTCACAATCCTCGGATACTCGATCAATGATACGATCGTAGTCATGGACCGTATCAGATCCAACCTCCGTGATGGTGAAGGGAAAAAACTCGGACTCTCTCACATCATAGATAAGTCTATCCACGATACTATGGGACGATCACTTCTGACGTCTTCGACTGTCTTTATCGTGCTTCTTGCTCTCTTCTTCTTCTGACCTGAGAGTCTAAAGGGATTTGCACTCGCACTCCTTTTTGGTACCGTCATAGGAACATACTCATCTATCTGTATAGCTTCTCCTCTTCTGATCGATATCACGAAGAAGAAATAGTTTTCTAAACAGGACTGAGATCGTCTGGTGACATATGAATTATTTTAAAGAAATTTTCATCTTTAGTTTTTAAGGCATTTAGACTATTTTCGAACCCTTTGCGAAGAAACTCTACTACATCCGAATTTTCACGATATGCTTCTAGCTCTTTATCTGTAGCGGCACGCTGAAAAAATAAACTAGATATATTATACGGTACATCAACACCCAATCAATGTGCATTATTTTGATTCCACTCAATCCAAATATCACGGTTCGTAAAAATTCTCCTAAACTGATCTTCAGTGATTCTTTTATCTCGGAAGGCAATATAGATATCATGACCATTGGCTGGTCTATAAACCACCTCTTTTGTAATAACTGGGGGATTATACTCTCGTCAATCCATAAGACAGAGAAGTTCTTCTTTTAGATGTCATTCTCATCACAGCAAGGATATAGCTCCAGGTCGTCCACCAGGCATTCGTATTCACTTCTTCCACCCGACTGTTCTATTCCACCTGTTAGCATCAACGGATGTATAGGCTCCTCTAACAATATTACGAAAATTCATATCATCTCTAAGAAGTCATAAGAATTCATTTCTAGTCATTTTTCTTTTGAGGAGATATTTTATGTTTTCTCATGCAAGAAAACTTCGCACACTTTCTTCATTGATCAACACATTTGGGTTATATCAATAGGATCTAAAAGTATAGGTCCATAAATGTTCAAGATGCTTAAATATCTGAACTCCTCCAATAAAAAGCCTCTTATAGTCTCTATTCCACTTCAAAAATGTTATTTCGGTAGTATTTTCTACACTAGATTCTTGGGTTCATTCTACTTGTGAAAAAGATTGAAACCATTTACTCCAAGTATCATCATCAAACAAAGCCTCTACGGGAATAATTCATTTAGAAATAAGCTCGTTCAGCTTTTTTTTCTGATCAATCTTATCTTTTTTCCATTCTTTTTTTTCTGGCAGCATTTGATCTAGTAATAAAACGGGAAGAAATTTTGGTTCTTCATAATAAGGATCCATAACTCAAAGAATACTATATAATCCTTCAATCACGCGTGGAAGGTGATATCATCTTTGTATAGCATTCTCGGCGTTCCATTTTTTGGAAAATACTAACCAATCTTTTATGGATAATATTTGGTGAAGTAGTATTTCATTCTCTCGAAACATTCGCTTAATTTCTTCTACCGAGACAAGTGGAGGTATATCTGCATAATCTTTCTTTTCTGCGAGCCTGAGTCCTAAAGTGCTCATATCGATGAGAGTATCTGTAGTACCTGTATATCCTCAGACAAGAAAGAATTTTGAAGTAGTCTCACTTCATTGGGCTACATCATCTTTGTCTTTAGTACGATTTTTCTGATACTCGGTATATATGCCATGAATACCGATAAAATTCATGAGTCATCCTACATAGTCGAAGTATCGTATATGTTTCTTCCCTCGGAGTCCTCGTCCGAACTGCTGAAGAAATATCTTCATACTATTCGTCCCTCTCCAAAGAACAACATTTTTCAGATCAGGAAGGTCGACTGACTCGTTCATCTTATCGACTACTACGAGTATTTTACACTCGCTCTCTTTTAGGGCAAAAGTATCGAGTCCATTATTTCCATCATTTTTTGAGTGATACGAGAGAGCAACTCATTTTTTGCCAAGTGCAGTATTGATATCTTTTGCTACCTCGTCAGCCGTCGCGATATTGGGACAAAATATAAGTGTCTTGTCTATTTCCCCGTCTTTCCCTATTTGGAGACGCTTGAGAAGATCATCGACAAGTAGGGAAACATTTGGGTATTTCGAGAGAAGTTTATCAAATTTTTCTCGTAGTTCTCAGTATTTTTTCTTTCTCTTATCCATATCTCGCATCCTTCCGAGTTTTGTGATTTCTTCATTGAGTTTTTCTATCTTCTCCTGCGGTATACCTTGTTGTGTCAGAAAATGATACTCAAGAGATGGTGAGTATTGACTAGCGAGGTACTTTCCAAGAGAATAAGTGTATGCAGGTTTTCAAAAGAGTTCGTTTGTATAATTATCTGGTGTGGCAGTGTTAGCGAGGACTGGAGGATTTTGCGTGAGAGCATGCTGAAGTCAGCTATCGTATCCATTTCCTGGTAATATAACATGAGCATCATCTACGATAACAAAGTTTGAGTTCTTCACGTGAGCACCATTTTTTGTATTTGAAGTCTGAAAAGTGCTAAAAATAATGGATATATCAGGTGTATCTTTTCCTCCTGGTTGTATCTCATCACCATCTGTCTGTGAATGATGTATACGTGAGTGGACACGAGCGCGAAACTTATCTGTGATCATAGGACTTTTTCCATTCCTTCACACAAGGAGATCATCATGGAGTTGGTCCAGTGCATCTATCCTATGAGAAAATATAGTCACCTGAAATGGTGTACGCTTTATAGGTGGAAATCGTTGATAGAACCGCTCTCGTACTTCAAGAATATGATTGAGTACTGAATAACTCACTAGAGTTTTTCCGCTTCCTGTTGCCATGACAAAAAGGGTATTTTTCGGAAGATTCTCTCATTTTCTTTTCGTATTGAGATCTAGAAAAACTTTTTTTATTGCTGATTTTTGATACCTTCGCGGTGAAAGCATGAGTATAATATATTTATAATTTAGTAAATGTCAATAAAACTTTTGTGCATTTCTTCTATTTTTCCATAGAGTATCTGCATTTCTGGTGCTTTACTAAAACTGAGTATTTTTTAGAGCAAGATCTCTCGTCGTCCACAGAAACAGGACTCTGTCGAGATGACAGGAGCGAATACTATTTCCTCTTTCGAATTTCACCTTTTCCTTCTAGCCTCTAAAATCTAATATCTGTAATCCAGAATCTAGCCATGCTCTCTTCTCTTCTCATCCGTGGATTTCGTGGACAGAGTGAGATCAGTATATGCCTCGGAGGATCGACAGGAATCATCGGGAAAAATGGCTCTGGGAAGACACATATCCTGGAAGCACTTCATATAGCAAGTGGTGGCTCTTTCGCATATCTACAGAGTCCTCGCGATGAGGGAAGTTTTTTTGAGATTGGATATATTTCTGATGTCGGGAGAAAATCATTTTCTATAGAGCGAGAAGGTGGTAAAGATATCCATAGAGTCCAGTGAGCTAAGTCCAGTGGAGTGAAGTATCGTGAATCTCTCCCATTTCGCACTGTCTTCGTCTCACCTTTCGATATGAATCTATTTTACTTTGCTCCGAGTGTCCGTAGAGACTATATGGATAATATACTCGCTCGTACATTTGCCCAGTTCACGAGTGTGAGACGCAAATATGAGCTCACGATGCGTCAGAGAAACGCTCTTCTAAAAAAAATCCGAGAAGGAGAAGCAGAGAGACGAGATCTCGACTTCTGGGATCGTGCATTTTGCGAAGGAGCAAATCTCTACAGTCTCTACAGGCAAAAGTATCGAGATTTTATCGAGGAGCATATTTCTCTGATTTGATGATTTCTTCCTGAGTATACTCTCAGATTTGGCTATGAGTCTCGTCTCGATATATACGACGGGGATGACAGAGTTCTCGAAAAATATTTCCTAGAAAATCGTGAGCGAGATATCCTTACTGGTCATACTCACATAGGCCCACATCTCGATGATTTTGGTTTTTTTATCGGACGAAATGGTGAAGAAATGGGGAGCCATCTCTTCCTTTCTCGTGGAGAAAATAAGGTACTTCTCCTGGCACTCAAGCAGATCGAAATTCTCTTTCTTAAAAAATATAGGAATGTACCGATCATACTCCTCTTCGATGATGTATTTGCTGAGCTCGATGAGACACATGCCGATGCGACCATAGAGAGATTCGATGTGGATCAGGTCATTCTGACGAGTCAGAGAGCCCTTCCGAAAAATGAAAAATGGCAGGATTTTTCTTGCATAAATCTCTAGAATACATACTATGGGAATAATTCTGGAAAATTGTATCTTTTTCTGTATTAGGTCGCTCCTATCATCACTTCCGTAAAAATCTCTTATGCATAAAATATTCTCTCGTATACTCGTCGGAGTTGCTGCATTTCTCTCGATACCACTCATCCTCACTGCTGCTGATGCAGTACCAGGAAAGATCCATCACTTCACGATCGTAGCACCTCCCACAGCGAAAGTCGGAGAAGCGATCGATATCACCGTAGAAGCAAAAGATAAAGACGATAGGATTATCACGACCTACCGAGGCTCTGTATTTTTCCAGAGTGATACTGACTTCGGTGCGACGATACCAGCTCAGGGACGGAGTGTGCAGTTCAAGGAAAGTGATAACGGATCGTTGAAACTTTCGAAGGGAGTGACATTTAAACGTGTAGGAAATCAAGAACTCACGGTCACAGAAGCAGTAGAAGATGCGATAGGAACTATCACGATAAAAGTCGAGGACACTACGAGTACTGTCGGAACCGGTACGAGCGAACCTATATCGATCACGACCCCAGAGAAAAACTCTGCGATCACCAGTGATACCGTAGGAGTAAGTGGTAAAACGAAGAAAAATAGTAAAGTCATCATAAAACTCAACGGAAATGAAGTAGCTACAGTCGTATCTGATGACTCAGGAATATTTACCAAAACTCTCTCGAATATCACTCAGGCGACCAATATCCTCTCGGCTTCTGTACTCGATGGGAATAATATCGTGATAGGTACGACGGAAGTATCATTTGGTGCTGTAAGTGGCCAACCAAAGTTCTATGCTCTCACTGTCCTCCCGTCACTCGATATCGAGACAAGTACTGGTATCATATTTACTGTCGACGCTGAGCCGAGTCTCACAGAAGTGACTCTAGAGATCGACGGAAGTATCCTCACAGCACGAGAAGGCTCTCCAGGAAAGTATACCGCATCGACGACAAGTCCTGCAAAACCTGGAACCTATCCGATAACGGTCAATCTGAAAAACGTCCTTGCTCAGACACTCTCGAAAAAATCTGCTGTCACTCTTAATGTGAAAGAAAAAGTAGTCCCTACTATCATTGCAAAATTCAATAATGTAAAAGCGGTCACCGAGTGAAGTCGAGTAACATTTACCTTCTCTGTAGAGAATCTTCCGAGTGAAGTAGAGAAATTCAAAATCGCTTATGGAGAAAGTCCTGATAGCCTCTCAAGTGAAGCCGTGACATTTGCGAAAGAAAGGATACTCCAGTCAGACGGAAGCTATAAGTGGTACATAGATAAGCTCGCGTCGAAATCCTATACGTTCAAGATATTTGCCATGAAAGCTGATGGATCCCTCATACCTGATCTCGCCTCTGAGACGCTCTCTGCGACGATCGGACAGTGATCATGTAGTATTGGAAATGTCGGAAATGTCGGTATACAGACCTCAAATGATAAGAGTACCCTTTCATGGGATGCCCTCTCTGGAGCTATATCATACAATGTTTATCGTGTCACTGCAGCCAAGGACTATGAGCTCGTACAAAATGTAAAAGAAAATTCCTATACTCTCTATCTGTCATCAGGATCTATAGAATACCAGGACTTCGCGGTGAAGGCTCTCTGTGACGATAAAACCGAGTCATCTGTACCTGCCATGGCGAATCGTGTACAGACTGGACCTGGTGCTCTCGCTATCCTCGTCGTCATCTCTGCATTATTGAGTATATTCTTTGTGAGAAGGAGAATGTATTAAAAAGATTCTTACAGATTAAATATGAACTCATATGCATTGGGGATGACTGATCCCAATAAAATTTCTTATAAACCTTCAATAGGTGAGGTTATTCAAAGTAACTTACAAGTGGCGTTTACCTTATTCTTTTTCATCTTTATTATTTTTTGGTTTAAAAGAAACTGGAAATCTATACCAAATTCGCAATTAAGTAGAATAATAGCATTGATTTTGCTAATTGTAAGCCTATACTCAATAGTTATTTTCTTTAGAAACTATTCCTTTTAAGAGTTATAGTACTTTGTGTTTTTGTTCACATTTTTTCTTCCCTGTTTTGCCTTTTCTAGACTCGAGAATCGAGACTCGAGAGTCTAAAATCTATAATTCCTTTGACAAGTGGATTCATTTTTATATAATCCCCGAGTTAAAAAAGAGGAAGTCTGACTTCTTTCACATTCATTTCCCTAATATTATCTGATTATGCTCGGTAAACTCAAAAAAAGAAAACGCCTCCGTGTCCACGGATTCCTCGCTCGTAAGTCTACAGTAGATGGACAGAAAGTGATCAAAGCTCGTCGCCGTAAAGGTCGTCACGTCCTCGCTGTCAGCTACCCAAACCGTTTTAAGAATATTCGTGGAAAGAGTAAGCATCATAATGTCGCAGGTGGAAACGCTCGCATCGTGACATTTCCTGGTCTCACTGAGAGATTTCGTGGATAAGGGAACTGGTTGGTTTTGTCATCCCGAAGGGATCCCTTTCAAAATCACCATAAGAGATACACTTCAGTCTTTCTCATAAGTACAGGGAAAAGGGATTCCTCCGCTCTGCTACGGAATGACAAAATAGAAAATGATCGCTAAAAAATACAGACTCGCAGAAAAAGAAGTAAAAAAGGTTCTCTCCAGAAGAAAACCTTTTTTTGCTCATGGGATGGTAGCTAACGTCCTCCCGAATACGCTCGGGTATGCTCGAGTAGCGATCGTACTCGGGGGGAAACAAGCACCAGGAAGCGTGAATAGAAATTTCTTTCGTCGGAGAACATACGATCTTTCTCAGCCATTTCTCGACGGGTCGAGTATGGATATCGTCTTCGTTCTGAAAAAAGGGAAACCCCTCGATCATAAAAAACCCGAATATGCCCTCGAACTCACGAAAGATATAGAGTTTCTCTGGAAGATAATGATACGAGAGACAAGGAAATAAAAAAACTCTAGAAATATTTCTAGAGTTTTTACTGGATGTTATTGTTATACCCTATTCTCTACGAGCATCTCTACAAGAATCTCTCGCGTACGATCATCGAGAGAACCACTTGCTGTGAGTCCATGTGCCTTCTGAAGAGATTTCAGAGCGAGGATAGTCGTCCCTCACATAACACCGGTATCTCTTCACTTGAAGTAGCCAGTAGACTTCAGAGTCTTCTGAAGCTCTCGGATATGGACACCTTGTTCTCCTTTCTTCGGAGATCCGAGAGAAGAGACTTTCTGGTTAGCAGATTTATAGGTGTTTTCCCATTCATTTTTCTCTGAAATGAGGAGCGCTTTCTCTGCTTCGATCTTCTGGAGTTCTGCATTTCTGAGAGAGAGATACTGAGTATGTATCTCTGCGAGTGACGCTCTCGTACGAGGTCCATAGACTCCTGCACCATCATCAGAGTCAGAGAGGATAATCTTATGGTCTTTCTGATAAGCGACGACCATATCCTTCACAGATCGTCCATCGGGAGTATATCCGAGATCAGAGAACTTCGTGAGAGCAGTAGTATCGAGTGCTCACGATGGCGTGACTCCCACAGAAGGAAAGAGGGAAAGATCGATCTTTCCTGTATCGATATCCATGAAATCAAGGATTTTTGTATCTGTTTCTGGAGTGATTTTTGCCTTTACCTTTCTTTTTCCCCAGATCATCGCTCGACGGAGTCATTTTTCTCCTGATCCCATCCAGATATCGATACGATCATAGGATTGTCATTTTTCTCCAGCTACTACGATCGCACCACCGCGATCTTCGACGATACCGACTCCGAGACCTTCGAACTCGATCCGAGTACCGAATGCATATGACTTTGGTGCTGCTACCATACCAGCAAAAACCGGTTTTCCACTGGCTCCATGAGTACCATTACCGTTGAGAATTTTTTCTGCTTCATAGTTGCCTTTGAGGTAGAAACTCTGCCCTGGAAGAGGAGAGTAGTATGCAGTGACGACGAATTCTTTCTCTACTGGAGCAGCATAGCCACTCATAGGGAGAAAAGAGAAAAATGCCATACAGGCTGTAACAACATATGTATATTTCTGGAGGCTCTCGAAAAATCATGATGACTTTTCGAGAGAGACAAATACGAGAGCAATATCTTGACGGATATTGGCCCTAAGGAGACTACTGGCCGAAAGTGAGGAAAGTGAGTACATGAAAAACTTTTAGGAATAAACGTTTCATCTACCATACCTAGCAATTGCTCTTCTATTATTTTCTTCATTCGACACAAGTAGGATACCATATTCTTCCTATGAATAGCAAGAATATTTGCTTGACTTGATCGTATTTGGGGGTTTTATGAGAGAATGTTACTCTTTTTGGAAAAAAATAATTCTCTTTATTTCCTTTAAATACGCCATCTTATCGAGATTTCTTAGGTCATTTCTTCTCCAAGAGGCACAGATAGTATCGAAAAAGGGAAGAAAATCAAAAAAATCTTTGCAATACACTCGACTTTTCATATACTTCCCGAGCCTCTAAAAGGCAAAGTTTTTTGGTATGGCGGCCATAGTTTAGTTGGTTAGAACGCCGGACTGTGAATCCGGAGGTCGTGGGTTCGAGCCCCATTGGCCGCCCCATATATTCCAAATTTAGTGAAAAATTAAAAATGAAGGGTGAAAAATACATTTGTATTCTTCATTATTCACTCCTAACTCTTAATTTATTTCCTAATGTTTATTTCTTAATTTTTTTATTTATGTCAGATTTTGCAAAAGATCTCGCAGCCTCAGCACCGATACAATCTTTCCAAATAGGAACTATCGTGGCAGGTACTGCGATCGTCGCGAATCAGAAGATGATCCTCGTGGATCTCGATGGTCAGTTCACTGGTATTATCACAGGGAGTCATATGACTTCTTCGACTGAAGATACATCCAATATCCAGCCCGGAGCCCGTATAGAAAGTATCGTCATCGGTGACGACGCTCATAGTGGTCTCATCCACCTCTCTCTTCGAAAAGCGAGTCAGGCAAAACTTATCGAAAAACTTCATTCGAATTTCGATACGAAAGAAATCATCACGGTCGTACCAAATGAAGCGAACAAGGGAGGACTTCTGATCGACCTCGACGGAATCAAGGGATTTATCCCTGTCTCTCAGCTCACTCCTGCTCACTATCCACGTGTGGAAGGAGCCAATGCTGAGAAGATCCTCGAACATCTCGGAAAACTCGTCGGAAAGCCATTCCAGGTCCGTGTCATCAACGTGGATCAAGGAGGAAAGAAGATCATATTCTCAGAGAAGGCAGCGATCGAAGAGCAGCGCGCAGCAGCCATGAAGACCGTGAAGATCGGTGACATCGTCGAAGGACATGTCTCTGGTATCCTCACTTATGGTCTCTTCGTCACATTCCAGGGGATCGAAGGACTTGTCCACGTATCTGAGATCGACTGGGGTCATGTGAATAATCCTCACAAGCACGCAAAAATCGGAGACAAGGTGACGATCCAAGTCATCGGTATCGAAGGAGAAAAAATCTCTCTCTCGATCAAGAGGCTCAAGGCAAATCCTTGGCAAGTGCTCGCTGATAAATACCAAGTCGGTGACATCGTCGAAGCTCCGATCCTTCGTCTTTCTCAGTTTGGTATATTTCTCGAGCTCGACGGTGCTATCTCTGGTCTCATCCACCTTTCTGAGATCCCAGCAGAGATGATGAAGAGTCTCGAGGAGAAAGTCCATGCTGGTGAGATGATGAAGGCTCGTATCATCACATTTGATCCAGTAGCAAAACGTATCGGTCTCTCGCTCAAGGCGCTCGATCCGAACTACGTCCCTTCTGAAGCACCTGTCGTGATACCTGCTGAAGCACTCGAAGCATAGTTGTTTCTGTCATTCCTGCGAAGGCAGGAATCCAGTGATAAAAAGTCCTCCAAGAAATTGGAGGATTTTTTATAAAAAATTTGCCTTTTCAGGAGTTTTTTCTATAATCCGCCTACTTGCAAAAGTAGAAAAGAATACGCATCCATAGCTCAATTGGAAGAGTAGCGGTCTTCGAAACCGTTGGTTGTAGGTTCGAACCCTACTGGGTGCACCATTTCGACTTCGCTCGAAAGATCTTAGGTCTTAGTGCTTAGATTTTAGAAGAAAATTATACCTCAACGATTTTCTCGTCCCGTCTAAATCCTAAACCCTCATTCCTAATACCTGTTTTATAGAAAAACCTGCCCGGGTGGTGGAATGGTAGACACGTACGCTTGAGGTGCGTATGCCGAAAGGTGTGTGGGTTCAAGTCCCATCTCGGGCACCAGAAAAAATATAATCTCTTCATGAAAATGAGGGGATTTTTTAAGCTAAAATATATTTAAGAAATTATTAATTTTTAATATTTGTAAGGCTCTTGCCTAGAAGATTTTAATAAAATTAAGATTTCTAGGCTTTTTTGTAAAAAGTTTTAATCATTATAGTGAGTTCTTTTTCAAGTTCAACTGTTTCTTTGGTATACCTCCATTCACACTCTTTTAAATGGAGAGGAAAGTTTACTTTTGTTCAGTTGAATTTAGAGAGTCTTCTCTTAGTAAAACTCCAGAAGTTCTCTATTCAGTTTATATGAATCCCTGTTCCTGCTCACTTTGAGAACTCATGATCTCCATAATTGACTCTGAAGTGTCGTTCACTCGCAACATCTACAAGCCCATTATATCAACGCCAACCATCAGAATAGAGAATAGACTCATCAAAGTTCACCTTACCTCGTATTATGGGCCTCAGAGTATCTGCCTTACAGTTTGGAATAATCTCTGTGTATATTTCTACCCTTCCAGCCTAATCCTTTCTTTTTATAAGTCAGAATACTGGTTGTTTCAATGTTCATCTTCATCGTTTGAGTTTACCAGCAAATCATCTTTTTCTCTTGGCTCAGAAGTAGCTTTCGTCGACTTCTATTTCTCAGCCTATTTTTTCTTTGAAGGCATTCATTCTATGAAGATAGATTATTTCTCTAAAGATACCAAAATATCTGTCTATTGTATTTGGATTTAACTCGAGTAATTCGCTGGTTTTTGTAGCGTCAACATCTGTACAAAAATGTTTAATAATTTTCTTGATTTTCTGAGTACTGATTTTGCTATACGGGATCATAAGAAGAAAGTATATGAGTTACCTTCTTCTAGGCAAGAGCCTTTGTAAATATACTTTCTTGGTTTTTTTGTTCAGATATTTGACAGGAGAGGACTGAAGTGATATTCTCTAGTCAGAATTTATAATTTTATCTCTATGAAAACTTCTTCTTTATCTTCCCTAAGACTCTTTTTATCTAAAAAAATGTTCTCACAATCTTCTCTTATGGGAAAAATGTTTCTTATATTTATCCTCGGATGAATATCTGGATCTCTCGGTGTGTGGGTTACCTATGGATATGAGACTGCGAATGGTTCACTCTCCAATACAATAGTACAGATACGAGGGATCGTGAATACAAACTGTAGAAATAATACTGGATGTCTTCGGGAAGTAAAAACAGGACTCCTACAAGCTGCACAAGTGCTCACTGCTGCTTCTAATGATATTATCATACCAGGATCTGTCACTCCTACCCCTCCACCAGTCATCATACAAAATCCTCCTGTCATAAATACTACACCTGTGGTTACTACAGAGGGAGCTCATCGCTGTATAGGATATGGAGGCAAGTACTATAAGGTACAGTACTATCTCCAGACCAATCCTCAGACCAGTCCACGACTGGAACAAGATGCAACAGGATCTATTGCAGGTATACCGAATCAGATAGCGAGTTTCCAGGGATATGTAGGACCCGTCCCACAGAGTGCGAGATGGGCACAGCCAGTAGGATATCCTGCAATTCCTGTGTCATATAGTGATGTGGGATGTACGAGTATCGTGGTAGCCTGTACAGGAAAGACAGTCACTGATTTTTCTAGTCCAACTATCGTAAAAAGTGCTGGCTATGATGGCAAGGATAATTGTGGAAAGCCAGCAACAGCAACATTTGATCCAAGTGCTACTACAGTAGGCGAGATACTACGAGTATCAGGATGTCAGTCACAATCTAAGCTCACTCTCTATACAAAGGAACTCGCAATCAAGCCAAATGAAATATGAAATCTCAAATTCCAAGCAGATCTGACAGCGACTTATAGGGAGAGAAGGAGCAATGCTGGTAAATGCTATATATCAGGCTGAGGAATAGGACAATACCAGGGTGGTGGCATGAATCGTCTCATAGGTATAGACTATGTGCCATACTCTGGTAGTGACAATCCTGGATCATCCCCGCTATTTATCTACAATCAATCAGAACAGGGAAATTGGTCCGATATACTGAAAATATCATCGTCGTTCTATCGTGAAGTGACAACTACCTGAAATCGGGTACTCGAGCCTGCTTGGCCAGGGAAAAATCCATGAAAATATAGCGTCAATCTCTGTTGTTACGGTCGGCTTGAAAACAGTGATATCAGCTGAGCTCCTGTATGTGCGCCATTTACTCTCCATGTGTTGCCAGAAAATTGCCAATAGTAGTATAAATATCATAGATATTCATGAGAAAAATCTCTTCGAATAGCTCGAAGAGATTTTTAAAAATAAAAATCGTATTTCTACAAGAACTAATGTTTCATCTTTAGAGAGATACTTTTGACAGAGATGAAAATATGTGAGAGAGTATATAAGAATATTATTTTATATATGAAACACTTTTATAAAGCTCTTGCTGCACTTCTGATAATCTCTCTCGTATTTTCAAGTGGTGCCTCTTTCTCCGCACCGTGAGATCTCGATATGACCTTTGATCCAGGAAGTGGACCGAATCTTTGATCCAGTCAAGGACTGGGTCAAATAGGAATGCAGCCAGATGGAAAAATCATAATCGCGGGAAACTTCTCTGACTATAATGGTATTACTCGCAATAAAATTGCTCGACTCAATACTGATGGGACTCTCGATACGAGCTTTGATCCAGGAAGTGGTGCAGATACCATAAGAAGAATGGTAACACTTCCTTCTGGAAAAATTCTTATCACAGGACTAACGAGCTATAGTAGCATAACTGTATGAGGGATAGCAAGAATCAATGCTGATGGGACTCTCGATACGAGCTTCAACATCGGATGAAGTGGGGCAGAATTTGGCACTATAAACTCTATTCTCGTACAAGGAGATGAAAAAATTATTATAAGTGGGAATTTCTTCCTATATAATGGTGTCACAAAATATGGATTTACTCGACTCAATGCTGATGGAACTCTCGATACGAGCTTTGATCCAGGAAGTGGATGAGGACCATTTGGTATATGACTATCTCACCTTCTCAGTACTGGAAAGATACTCATATACGATCCAGCCTTAGTGTCATATAATGGTACTGCTCGGGCAAAAATAGCAAAGATCAATAGTGATGGAAGTCTCGACTCGAGCTTCATAACAAGCGGAGGTGGGCCAAATCAGACAGTACTTTCTTTCATCGAACAAGGAGAAAAAGTGATCATTGCAGGACAATTCACCTCTTATAGTGGTACAACTGTGAATAGAATAGCTCGGCTCAATGCTGATGGAACTCTCGATACAGGATTTAACCTCGGATGAAGTGGAGCGAATAATATGATACGCAATGGAATACTGCAGCCAGATGGAAAAATCATAATCGTGGGAGACTTCTCTGACTATAATGGTATTCCTCGCAATAAAATTGCTCGACTCAATACTGATGGGACTCTCGATACGAGCTTTGATCCAGGAAGTGGTGCGAATACCTTTATCATCTCGGTTCTCCAGCAGCCTGATAATAGATTAGGGTCTTCCCCAGTTATCGGTTAGTTTTTCGAAGTAATTTTAAGATTTCTTTGTAGATATCTTTTCAAGTTATACGACAATTATATCTAAATTCAGATTCTTTCAAATAATAATAAAAGTAGGCTTTCTTGATTCC
>JANMHM010000023.1:0-7708 GCA_031375155.1 Candidatus Altimarinota bacterium | reverse complement strand
AGAGGGTAAATCGAGTGAAAAAAACTTGATAATTTCTCTTGTTTTCTTGTTTCAAATTCGGGATTTTTTTCGATACAGGTTTTTTCTCTCCATAGAGCCAGTATATTAGGTAAGTAAATACCGTCAACTGGGGAAGACCCTAGATTATTGATATCAGGAGGATTTACACAATATGGCGGAGTATCACGAAATCATATCGCTCGGATCCAATCAGTGCTACTTGATATGACTCCTCCGACTCTCTCTTTCACGAGTACACAGAATATCTTTTCTGGTTCGACTGCTACTTTCTCATTTTCGGGATCAGATAATATGAGTATATCTGCAGCAGACTGTCAGCTCGATGGTACAGGAGGAACATGGGGGGCATGTACGACTGCTACTATCTCTATAGGCAATACGATCATGGCAGGATCGTATACTCTCTCTAGTCTCTCAGATGGTATACATAATCTCTACGCTCGTGCTCGAGATAGTGCCGGAAATATAGGAGTGAGTATGTCCTATGGTTTCACGGTCGATCAGATCAGTCCAGTAGTCACTCTCAGCGGATCAAGTCCTATGTCTCTCGTGACGGGTGGAGTATTCTCGGATCCTGGTGCAACATGGGCAGATACCATAGATGGTACTGGTACTATACTATCTGCGACATCTGGAAGTGTAAATATGAGTGCCACAGGAAGCTATACTCTCACCTATGCGAAGACAGATAGAGCAGGAAACATAGGAAGTACGACACGTACAGTGATGGTAGTATCAGCTCCACAGACAGGATGACCTGGGCCAATCTCCTATATTCCTATAAACTGAGTGTGTGGCACAGCAAGTGGGCAGACATTCGTCAACATACCCACTGCAAATCTCTGTACCTCTGGAAATACAGGATCAGTAACTGATGGATGAGTATGAGCAAACTATTCATGGAGTTGTGGTGGTATACATACTGGAAGTACCACTATGAGCTGTCGTGCGAGTCATACAAATACTACTCAGACCCGAAAAAATCAGATATGTAGTGGTAACACTGCAAATAATTCCTCTCTCAATACGCCTGACCCAGCAACACAAATAGTCTTTACTCAGACATCGATAGATGGAGGGATTACCTGGTTACCGACATCAAAAAACTGGACACATACTACGACCCCTATCGAGTGTGGATTCACTTGTGATGCAGGGTATAGCTATACCTGAGCCACCAATAGTTGTACGCTCAATGGAAATTCTATAAGTATATCATATCCAGATAGTACTTTCTCTATGATTCCTATCAATACAAGCAATCCTCGATTCTCCTGAAGTGGAGGAACATGAATCACACAAGTAGTCATATATAAAAGTGGGGGGATATTTCTCGGAAGTGGGCGCGTATCATCTGGATCATATAATGTCCCCAGTTTACTGAGTCTCTCAGACGGTATACATACAGTCATGGTCACCGGAAAGGATACTCTCTGAAACTCAGGATCGACTGCTACTAGGACTTTTGCTATAGATACTATACCTCCTGCAGCACCGACTCTTTCTAGTACACATATTTTTACTTCCATGACACCGATACTCTCAGGATCATGAGAAATCGGGACTACACTCGAGATCAGAAGTGGTGGTACAGGAGGCACTCTCTTCTGTGGCACTACGATATCTCAGAGTGGCTCATGGAGTTGCGATTTTTCTACTTTTCTTTCTGACCCCTTGTGTGATATAAGCGGGTTTGAATTACACTGTGATTTGCGCCCGTCTCTTTCTGTAGGAACGAGTACACTCGTATTTCTCGCTAGAGATACTGCGGGAAATATAGGAAGTACTGCTCGAAGTATCACAGTACTCCCGCCAGGGGCCTATATATCTACAGGCACTACTCTCTCTGGTATCACACTATCTGCCACTGGATCGAGGCTCCTTCATAGCTCCTGAGCATACCTCCTGACAGGATCTGTACTCTCTATACGCAGTGGATCTATACTGATAAGTGGATCATGAGGATCTCTCACTCTCACAGGAAATATCGATATCCGAGTCTGATCTGGAACATGGGATACGACACTCCTCGGACCGACGAATGTGGGTAGAGCAAGTAGAGAATATCTCGAGCTCTCTGACACAGGCGTGACGAGCAATCTCCCTCAGAACAATACAACCACCAACTATACTCATAAAATCCTCGACACATTTCTCATGGGAGGAAGTGGAACGGTGGAACTCGCACTCTCAGGACAGCTTGCTCGGATAGATCTCTTCGTGACGGGATCGAGAATCGGAGACACCGTTCGGATATTTCGATCCAGTGACGGACAGTCATGGATCCTAAATAGTCCAGATACGACCTGTATGATCACGTCAGCGAATCGCTGTCAGTTCTCGACCGATCATTTCAGTTATTTCGGATTCGTAGAGACGACACAGAGTCAGGTATCAGCGAGTAGCTCTCCTTCATGACCGGGATGAGGAGGAAGTAGCTATGTCACATATACCAATACTCTCACTCAGATGATGATCCCTGCTGGTCTCCAGTATCTCGCACAATACGGTGGCAACAGCATCCCTCTCGATATATTTCTCGGTATGCGACCTCTCTGATGAGTAGCGACACCTAGTATCGCAGCTATAAATCCTATATCAGAACTAAACGAAGAAATGAGTGACATGCGATGTGATCTCGAGAAGAAAGTCGAGAGAAGTGAATTCCTCTTTCGAGATATCTCTCGTTCCCAATATCGTACTGAAATAGAGGATCTCACCGAATATTGGATCGTACGAAATCAGGAACACTACAGACCGAAAGATATCATGACAAAATGAGATTTTCTCATATTCGCAGTGAGAGCTATGCGATGTCACTACTCGATGGATGAGTTCGACGCAGCAAAGGGGCGAGGATATAGAACATCGGAATGAGTGAGTCGGTATATATGACTTGCTGAAAAATTCGAATGGATCGGTCGATGATTCCGTCCAGAGCAAACTATCACTCGAAAAGAAGCTGTAGAAATCATCAACAAGATGCTTGGCGGAGATGGGTCATCATCGTATAAAACCCTTGCTGAAAACCTCAATATCATCGACCCTGGTATGGATATACGAAAATTCACCTATAAAACTCTCTCTCGAGGTGAGTGAGCGGAAATAGTAGCAAGAGCTTTCTTGAGTGAATAGTCTTACTTCAAGTTCTCGAGAAGAAAATGGAACACATGAGCAAGTTCATTACTCGATATCT
Organism: Candidatus Altimarinota bacterium; assembly: GCA_031375155.1. Taxonomy (GTDB): domain Bacteria; phylum Patescibacteriota; class Gracilibacteria; order BD1-5; family UBA2023; genus JAGOMW01. The sequence continues at coordinate 4,491 of JANMHM010000023.1, read as the reverse complement.
TTATGCCAAATGGGATCTCACGGAAGATGATAAGAGAGACATTTTCTCCTGTGATAAACACCTGTATAGACTCCCCTGTCGCTGGAAGCTCTCGGAGATCGTCGATACTCGCTATCCTCCCGACCGTTTCCATGAGGAGGATACCATTCCCGAGTGTCGTGTCGATCATATAGCCTCGACTTCCCATCTTAGAGAAAAACTCACTCGCATAGATATCGACAGCGCTCGACTTTCCTGATCTGGATGCGAGGGTATTCGAGGCAAAGAGTCGACAGGAACGATACCCCGTCTTCTCGAGAGTCATATAGATATCGTTATAGCAAGCTTTGATTCCCTCTGCTCCATCGTAGAGGGTGATTTTGGGGGCATTGTGCTCTGTATTTTTCCTATGACTCTGGAGTTCGACTGCTACGGCATCATACTCTTTTCGCACCTTCTCGAGTCGAGACTCTTCCTGCACTACATAGTGCTTCAGGACAGAGATATCTGGGATGAAAAAATACTTCACCCCTCACCGATTCGTCACTGCCACGAGGTCTTTGCGAGCAAAGTCCATGAGTGCCTTATACACATAGGTGCGTTCGAGTTCTATGTATTTCGCAACCGTAGAGGCGGGCTGAGTGCCGAGTTTATAGAGTGCGAGGTATATCTCGGCCTCTTTCGGAGAAAATCCAAGTGCCGAAAAGTATTCGATAAACTTCATGAGTAGTATGTTGTGAAAAAATCATCACAGATAATATTCTCTATAGTATGATGAAAACTCGTATATGCAAATTTTGAATATTGCATTTTGTGCGAAATCTGTATAACTAGATATAGATTTTATGGTAATTTATTTTATAAATATTTTTTATGTATCCTATCTTCTCTTCTGAAACTCTCGCCAAGATGAAATCCTGCCAAAAATGTCAGGCAGATTTCCCGATCAGCGATAAAGATATGGAGTTTTATTCGAAGATTTCTCCCCTATTTCCTGTGTCGTCATCCTGAGGAACGAAGGATCCAGGAACTCTAGATTCTTCGCTCCACTCAGAATGACGGATACAAGTGGAATGAGAAAAGATCCGCTATCTCATTCCCTCACCAACGCTCTGTCCTGATTGCAGGCAACAGCGTCGTCTCGCATTTCGTAATGAGAGAACTCTCTATAAGAGAAAGTGTGATGCGACGGGAAAGGATATCATCTCTACCTACTCAGAGGACAAGCCTGAAAAGGTCTATGAGCAGAAGTACTGGTGGAGTGATGCATGGGATCAGATAAGTTATGGGAGGGATTTCGATTTCTCGAAGAGTGCATTCGAACAGTTCGCGAAGCTCAGAGAAGTCGTCCCCGTACCGAGTCTCTACAGCCTCTACAATACCCTCGAAAACTGTGAATATACCAATATCATGGAAGGATGCAAAAACTGCTATCTCTGTTTTGATGGGAATAGGAATGAAGATTCACTTTTTTGTCGGTGGTTCTGAGATGTGAAGAATTCTATGGACCTCGACTTTGCGATGAAGAGCGAGAACTGCTACGCGTGTCTGGATATAGAGAACTGTTCGAACTGCCTCTATACAGAGCAGAGCTCGAACTGTAGCGAGAGCATAGGACTCTACCGATGTGAGAATAGTAAGTTTTGTATCCTCTCGTCGAACCTCACGAACAAAGAATACTATATCTATAACGAGCCTGTCTCGAAAAAAGAGTATGAGAAATACCGTCGAGATACTCCGCTCGAAGACATAGTGAAAGCGTGGGAAGAAATGAAGAAAAAAACGATCCGAAAGTGTGTCGTGAATATCGGAGGCGAGAACGTCATGGGAGATGGCATACTCCACTCGAAAAATATCTATGGATACGATATCCGCGATAGTGAAAATAGTAAGTACATCTACGATTCGTGGGATGTGAAAAATTCAATGGATTGCTACGAGCAGTATAACGATTGCTCATGGTCATATGAATGTATGTCTTCCTGGGTCTACCACTCGATCGGTGTACATGATGTGAGTAAGATCAGTGAATCCATGTACTCGAACTACTGTCACAACTCGTCGTATCTCTTTCTCTGTACGTGACTTCGAGATAAGAAATACTGTATCCTGAATAAACAATATACCCCAGAGGAATATGAAAAGTTAGTACCGAAAATTATAGAAAAAATGATAAAGGATAAAGAGTGGGGAGAATTTTTCTCAGCAAATATGAGCCCCTACGGATACAATGAGACGATCACCCCGATATACTATCCTCTCTCACGGGAGGAGGTGCTCGGAAACCCTCTTTGCAAAGAGGGTGGCTCGACGGAGTGAAACGGAGGCGAGACGGGAGATTTGTTTTCTGGAAAAAAATCCTCCGCCTCATACCTCGGCACCTCCTTTGCAAAGGAGGTTTCAGAAACCCTTCTTCACTGACCTATTTTTAACTGGTCGGACTATGAGATGCCCATACCAAAAGTCGAAAAAATCATCCGCGCCGAGCAACTCCCGAAAGATATCTCGAAAATCCCTGACGATATCCTGAACTGGGCAATCGAGTGTGAAGTCTCGGGGAAACCTTTTCGGATTATTCGGCAGGAACTCGAGTTCTACAGGAAGCATGGTCTCTCGATTCCGAAGAGACACCCAGATGTGAGACACCTCGATCGCATGCGCATACGGGAACCTCGCAGACTTTTCGAAAGAAAGTGTGATAAGTGTAAGAAAGATATACTATCAACATGCACTCCAGAAAGGATAGAAATTGTGTATTGTGAAGAGTGTTACGATCGCGAAGTAGTGAGCTAAAAGTGCGTGTGCTTCGAAGCTTTGGCGAAGAGTACGTGTACTTCGAAGCCAGCCCTTGGCGAAGAAGTAGAGAAAATTGACTTTTCCCCTCATTTCCTCTATAATTTCTCCATGTTCACCTCTCTTATTCGTATCTACCACTCGACTGCCTGTACCAGGGAGAAATTTAAGGGATTTCTCGAAGGGCTCGCGAAGCTCCTCGAGCACGAGCATTTCGTCTTCGGGCTCTCCTATAGACGCGGGGAATTTGCCTATTCTCTCTCAGGAAATGAGACGGTCATGAAGACCTTCGAGTCCAAGCTCTATACCGAGTTCGGGGAATTCCAGCTTACGGGAGACACCATGGATGTGGCGAAATTCACCGCCTGAAAATCTGTCGTCGCCTCGATCGACCTCGCCAACAGCTGGTACTTCCCATTTGCCGAGCACAGCGATGAGGAAGAGACTGACTTCATGAATAAATTTTTCCGATCATTCGATACACTCAATCCTTCGACTGATAAAGTCTCGTTTTTCCTCTCGCTTGAGCCATTCGAGCCGAAGGGTCTCGGATTTTTCCTCTCGACTTGGTGGCACGTGATAGTATTCCGAGTGAAGCTGATCATGACGTTCTATAAGTATATCTTCGATAAGCGTGCGGAAAAAGGCTGGAAATCGAAAGGATTTCATTTCTACCATGAGAAGCTTTCGGAAGAGCTCTTCCATACTCGGATCATGATCGTCGTCGAAAGTGATACGGAGAAATCTGCGAAGAAGATCGCAGAAGGATTTTTCCATAATTTTTCTCTATTCAAGAATCCTCCACTCAATGAGTTCCACCACTCGATCTCCCCACTCCGTGAGTACCGTCATTCCCGCGCAGGCGGGAATCCAGGATCCTCTGCAGACACTCACTCGATCGAGCAACTCGTAAAGCAATGAAAATCCGAGCTCATATTCACCCCCGACGAGGTCTCACGTCTCTACCGATTCCCGACAGATCCAGCGAAGGAAACCGCACTCCTGAAGATCAATGCTCGCAAACTCGCTCTTCCTATCGGGATGCCGATACTTCCCTACACGATGCAAGGGACAGATATCATCGTCGCATCACATGAAGCGGGACTCGCCGTATTCGCTGAGTCGGACTATCGTAGTGTCCGTGTACCGATCGGGATCTACGACGAAGACCGCCTTAGGCATATGTATGTCGTAGGAAAAACCGGTGTAGGAAAGAGTAAATTCCTCGTATCGCAGATGATCGACGATATCACCTATGGAAAGTGAATCGCTGTCGTGGATCCCCATGGAGATCTCATCGAAGAAGTCATGATGCATATACCAGCGGAGCGGATCAAAGACGTCATCATATTCGATCCGACCGATGAAGAGCATCCATTTTGCTTCAATCCGCTCACCGTAGAACCTGGAGAATCCAAACAAATCCTCGCAAAAGGATTTATCGACATTTTTAAGAAATTTTTTGGCTCGAACTGGAACCCGAAACTCGAACACGTCCTGCGAATGCTCTTTCTCGGGCTTCTCGATGTCCCGAAATCAACCGTCTTCGATATGATCCGTGCCCTCACCGATAAGGACTTCCGCTATATGATGATCGAGCATGTGAAGGACGATGTCGCCGCGATGGTGAAGCGGCAAATCGCGGCGGCGGAAGGCTACGGCATCCGCACGGAGTCGGCGGTGGTGAAGTTCACGGAGCTGTGCGCCGTTTTTGGTGAG
>JANMHM010000022.1:0-14141 GCA_031375155.1 Candidatus Altimarinota bacterium | reverse complement strand
ACTATGATGCAAGAAATGAAATTGCAGAGCAATAAACCACTTTCGAATGAAGAGTCTACGGAAATTAAAAGTATTCTAAATCAAAGCTTATTCACAACAAAAGCTCTTCAATGATATCAATCAGAAGTTCGACGTGGATTTCATCACTTTTCACTAGATATTGCGGTTTCCGAAGAAGTATCTGAACGAGTAGAGGCTCTTATCCAGAAAATAAAAAGTCTAAGTTATATAACTATTAGCGAATAATCATGAAGCCTAAATCAATACGCAATTTCTGTATCATAGCCCATATCGACCACGGGAAGTCGACACTCGCTGATCGTCTCATGGAGATCACCGAGACGCTCGAGAAGCGCGAGATCCAGTCTCAGACGCTCGACCAGATGGATCTCGAGCGTGAGCGCGGTATTACGATCAAGCTGACTCCTGTACGCATGGAGTGGAAGTGAGTCGAGCTCAATCTCATCGACACCCCAGGACACGTCGACTTCCAATACGAAGTATCACGCTCTCTTGCTTCAGTCGAGTGAGCGATCCTCGTGGTCGATGCGAGTCAGGGGATCGAGGCACAGACACTCTCGAACGTCTACCTCGCTATGGAAAATGATCTTACGATCATCCCAGTACTCAATAAGATCGACCTCCCGAGTGCCGATGTCGAACGCGTGAGTGAAGAGGTGATGAACCTCCTCGGATGCAAACGTGAAGAAATCATCCCAGTTTCTGCAAAGACCGGGATGAATGTCGAGAGTATCCTCGACGCTGTCCTCGAACGCATGCCCGAACCAAAAAAGCTTGATAATGATTCGAACTTTGTGCTTATCTCTGAGTTTCCTGTCATCCCGCACTTGTTGCGGGATCCAGCAGAGAAGAATACCACTGGATTCCTGCCTTCGCAGGAATGACAGAAACAGGGAACATGAGAGCAAGGAATCCAGACGAGAGAAACAGTGAAGTGACTCATATTCGACTCGCAGTATGACCCCTATAAGTGAGTCGTGGTGTATCTGAAGCTCTTCTCCGGAGAAATAAAAAAAGGAGATAAACTCGAATTTATCAACACCTGAGCCAAGATAGAAGCCCTCGAAGTCGGATGTTTCCGTCCGAAATACTCACCGACCGATGTCCTCTATGAAGGAGAGATCGGCTATGTGGTGACCGGACTGAAGTCGATCCACGAAGCTCGTGTCGGTGATACGATATTCGCAGGACCAAGCGAGTCAAAGCATGCGATCACGGGTTTCAAAAAAATCACTCCCTATATCTTCGCTGGAGTATTTCCCGTCGAGACCGACGAATACCCGAAGATGAAAGATGCTATGGAGAAGCTCCAGCTCAATGACTCATCTCTCGTCGCAGAGCACGAAGCGTCACCCGCACTCGGGTATGGATTCCGCTGTGGATTTCTCGGACTGCTCCACCTAGATATCGTGAAGGAGCGTCTCTGGCGAGAACACGCTATGGACGTCATCATCACGAGTCCTCAGGTGACGTATAAGATACTGATAATCGGCGATAAACGTGCCGACTACCCTCGTGCGAGTCCTGAGCTCATAGAGCGAGAATGACGAGACTGTACCTATCTCCATATATCCAATCCTGAGGATCTCCCAAAGCCTGGAACCTATATCCATATCGAAGAGCCGATCGCCAAGGTCGAGATGATCACCCCGAATGAGTACATCGGAAACCTCATGGCACTTGCTCAAGAGCGCAGGGGAATATTTCGAAATCAGACATACCTCGATACCAAGCGTGTCGTCCTCCACTATGAGATCCCGATGTCAGAGCTCGTCGGGGATTTCTACGATGACCTGAAGTCACTCTCATCTGGATATGCGAGTCTTCACTATGAGCCACTCATGTACAAGATGGACGATATCGTGAAGATGGATATCCGCGTGGCAGGCGATGCAGTCGATGCCTTCGCTATGATGGTACACCGCTCTCGCGCTCGCTATCTCGGCGGCAAGATCTGTGAGAAGCTCAAGGAAAATATCCCAAAAGCCCAGTTCGCTATCGCGATCCAGGCAGCGATAGGAGGAGACGTCGTGGCTCGTGAAGATATATCAGCACTCAGAAAAGACGTGACCGCGAAGCTCTATGGAGGTGATATCACTCGTAAGCGCAAGCTCCTCGAGAAACAAAAAGAAGGGAAGAAAAAGATGAAACAATTCGGACGAGTCTCTATACCGAGTGAGACATTCGTGAATATACTGAAGAAATAGAAAAATAATCCATAAGCTTTGAGGATTTTACCATATTCCCTCAGGAAATATTGCTCACTCTAGATGACCTGATTTCCAAGGAGTATCATTCTTCATGCCCAATCTTCTTGCTATAAAGAGGGCAGCCTCTTTGTGACTGACTACTACTAAGAAAGGGGTCTTTGGTAAATCCTCTATAAATCTAAAAGCTGTGTGAAGATCTCAAGAACCTATTAAGTATTCAGAAGAATATATAGGATGTTCTTTAGGTAAACCCAATCCTTCACGAATTGCTTCTAGAGTCTGTATTGCACGAGGGAGAATAGATGATGCAAGAATAATACTTGCTACATTATCTGCTATTCACATACTTTGAAGGAGTTCTTCTCACTTTTTACGAGCTAATTGCCTGTTAGTCTCGTCTATATTCCCTGTATCTATATTAAAATCTGCATGTCGAAGTAGAGCAATAGTACGGTTTGGCATAAGAAAGGGTATTGATAGAAGTGAGAAGAACTTTTCGGTTTCGAGGAATTACTTTATTCTCGAGGAGGGTACGGAGAAAAATTTTCTGGCTCTCTTCATGCTCGCATTCGAGATCAAGGCATTTCTCAAAATACAGCATCCATCCCAGCATACTGATTGAGTATATTTATTGAAGGTATTGCCGTCTTGAGATACTCTGTATCTGTACTCATAAAGGGAATATAGTCTATACTTACAGGAAAGTATCCATCCTTATCGTATCATCAAGCCATAGAATACTCTATATTTCCAATTGGGAAGATAGGTGGAACAAAGAATTGTCATTCACCTCGACTCGTCTGGACTCTCCGCCAAGTTCATACATGCTTCTGGAGATCTGTTATGACAGCGAGGACTTTTATAACTGTTTTTTCTTTATTGAGTAGGATATCATAAAAATTCTTATATTAAGTATCTGTATCAGATATTGAGCCTTCCAAAAAGCCTGGAGTTCTATTTGATCTTTCATTTCCTAGAGCTCAGGAAAGTTCCCCCACGATACCTCAATGTGTTACGATGATAAGAAATAATGGATCAGGAAGGCTTTTTATAAAAGTAATTGCCTGAGGAATATCTCATTTATGAACTTTATTTTCATCCCATAAGTGAGGAGAGTGGTGAATCTGCGGAGATATTTCTAGATCAATACCTTTACGAATTGCATCAATAGTTTCAATAGCTCTCGGTGCTGAAGAGGAAACAAGAAGTATCTGTGTCACATTTTTTGCTATACCCATTTTTTGCGATAAATCTCTTCACGCTTTTTCTGCGAAATGTCGTCCACTTTCTGAAATAGATCAGGTTTGTTCATCATAGTGAGCATGTCTCAGGACAGCAATTTTCATATTATGACAATTAAAAAGTATTTCTTATAGTCTATACTTTTATCAATCCTGTCAAGACAAAATATATTTTTCTATTATGATTATATATTATGCCACGAGGACTTCTATGTCGTATCACTGGAAGAGACCACTTTCGATCACTCCTGTGATATATTTGATTTCTCGCTCGAGTCATAAAGTCACATCCGAGAACCGTACATCGAGGATGAATCCTCCACTTTCAGTAATGATGGGACCGTCTTTCCCTTTCGCGAGACGGAGTACTACCTCATGAGCTCCGAGGGCTTCGAGTCGACTCACTCCATATGAGAGTGCGTCAGGGAATATCTCGATAGGGATAGGGAATTTCTCACCGAGTTTCTCTACGTATTTCGACTGATCGATGATGATATACGTCTTCGGGCTCGCTCTGAGGATCAGTTTTTCCTGATACATAGCACCTCATCGACCTTTTATGAGACTTTTGTCTCTATCTACTTCATCAGCGCCGTCGAAGTACCAGTCAGGAGTTTCGGTAAATATCGATACTACAGGAATACCGAGCTGAATACAGGTGAGGGTGATCTCATGAGATGTCGGTATAGCAGTGATCTGGAGCCTCTCCTCCCTCATCCTTTCTGCGATAGCAAAAAGTGCGAGATACGCTGTCGATCCTGATCCCACGCCGATGACATCACCATCTTGTACTTTCTCTGCGAGAAGTCTCGCCACCTTTTCTTTCGCTTCGCGATTCGATATTTCTCCCGACCAAGCGAAGTTTTTGATAATAGAGTTATTCCAGTGCATAATATTTTATTTATTCCTTATTGCTTACCATCCACCCTATCTCTTTCCCCGCCCACATCGGTACGATAGCGATATCGGAAAGGGAAGTAGCATAGGAAAGAGGGATCGTGAATGGGAGTTTCTCGAGAGTGATAGTTTTTTCTCCAACTCGTAGATAGAGGGCTTCGCCATTCTCTGCAAAGAAGTTCTGGAGACGAGCAACTCTATCATCCTGAGAAAGAGTCTCCCCGCTAACACTCTGCCACCAGACATCGGTCGCACCACTCATCCACCAGTCGGCAACTATAGGAAGAGCGATAGGAGATGAGAATACTCCACTCGCACAGTGAGCACACTCCTTCACATCCTGCGGATGCGGAGCAGAGTCCGAGCCAAAAAACACTTTCCTATTCCCAGAGTATACGAGCCTCTGTATCGCGAGGAGATCTTCGGGATCCTTCAGAGTTGGCTTACAATGAAGGTGTGTCTCGAATGCATGACCTCACTCTTTATCGTGCGCAGTGAGGAGGAGGTGCTGAGGGGTGACCGATCCATAGAGATTCGGGTATTTTTCACTCGCTACGAGATCCGCCATCTCACGAGTAGAGATATGTTCGATGACGATTTTCAGATTCGGATATTTCTCTGCGATCCTCTCGGCAAGCGTGCGGAACTCTCGCTCTGCTCGGTGGACGAATCATTTGGTAATCTGGCCATGAGTATCTCGCGAAACCGTCGTCTCAGGGTGGAGAGAGAGGACGATACCACACTCTATCATCGCTTCGAATACCTTTCCTGTATTTTCATCATCAGGGTCGATATCTCCGGTCGATCCTCATGAGTTCGTCGTGACACCACCAGGATAGTACTTCACAGCACCGATCTTTCCCTGACATGATCTGATAATCTCGGGAGTCGTCGTCGGCTTCAGTGAGATTGTCATAATCGGAGTTGTTCCCGCAGGAAGATGCTTCTCGAGTCTTGCCCTATAGGCATCGACTTCTTCGGCGGTTTCTATATGTTTCGGTAATAGATTCGGCATAGCGAGTACCTGAGTATAGTCTCACTGGAGAGCACATACTGCCTCGAGGATCGCCTCGGGACGAGCCGACTTCGGATCACCTGTCGGTCAGTTCCAGCCACGCAGGTGCGTATGGAAATCAGAAGGGGATCGGAGAGTGATATGCATATGTGGAGAAGTTATCATATAGAGAAAAGTGTATGGGTTTCTAGAGAAAACACAAAAACCTTTTGAAAATAATTTTTACTTTTACAAAATATATTGACAAGATATATTTATCGGTAGAATATCATGAAGTACTAATTTTCATAACTATGTCTCATCCTTACTTCGATGATCTTACTAATAAGTCGACCTTTACAGTAACACCTGAAGCACCAAAACTTGGCATTGCTATGCAGTTTGCTGAGAAGATAGCAGTATGAAGTCGATTTGACCTTCAGATGCCAGATCCTCACGCAGAACCCCCAAGATGAAGAGAGTGTTATGCATGGACTCTGCGGGAAGATCACGCTTTCGAGATTTTCGAAACCGAGATGAGTAAGATATGTATTAAGCACTGATTAAAAAAAGATATTGACTATACTTTGATCGTTGATGCTGTGGGGAATATGTTTTTTACCATCCTCGGTAAGGGGAACAAAGTAGATAAAAAATGAAATACTATAGAAGTATTATCAAAGAAAAAAGGATTTATCATGGGATCTCATCTCGATAGTACGCCCAATGGCGGTATGTATGATGGCGTCATATGAGTAGGAAGTGGTATGGAGGCCATAGATAACCTCCTAAAAAATGGAAAGCCAAAAAAATCTATCACACTCGTAGCATGGCGATGAGAAGAGTCAAGCCCAAACAATGGTGTAGGTTGTCTCGGAAGTCAGATAGCTACAGGGCAGATAAGTATGGAACAGATAGAAAAAATCGTCTATAAAAAAGATGAAAATGGTGCCGATATTTTATTTCTTCAACATCTAGCAAACAAAAAATGAATTTCAGTAGAAGCAATGAGGGAAGATATTAGGAAAATGATGGTTGAATCAAATGTTTTCTCGAGTGACTACGCCCTCTGAGTAGAGCTCCATATAGAACAAAGTGGAGTTATAGAAAAACAAGGGAGGGATATTGGTATAGTGAATGTTGGTATAGGTTGAGCAAAGCGCGAGAGATGAGAGATTGATATTTCACAGCATGAAAAAACATATAACAAAAACGGTTATAGATTCCGAAGGATACAAATAAAAGGAAATCGCGGTCATACTGGAGGGACCCCTCCGAATCCTACGAGGAAAAAATCAGAAATCAAAGAGTGACAGTCATGGTATCGAGACGATGCACTAGTGGGACTTTCCGCATTTCTGGCGAGTCTCCCTGAAGGAGCTATTGTGCGAGAAGTCTGATATGGATCTCCTCTCGGTTTTACTTCTATTCCTGACGATGTCTATGTAGAAATTGCATTTCCAAGAGAAGCTCATCATGAGTTTTTCGATACACTGAGCAGAGACTACGGCGTCAAAGGAGAAGGCCAAAAAGTCGATATAACAGATCCTTCTTTTACTGGTTATACTATTTCTGACATTTGAGACTTCCTCTCTATCCCGCTATCTATCAGCCACATTGCTACGGAAAGGATGCAGAGTGAAATTTGAGATGATAAAAATGCCGTATGAGTATCACGGGTAACTGTCGCTGATATGAAGCTCGCAGATCGAAAGATTACGTTTAATCTCGACTATCGTCATGTATGAAAAGAGGAAACATTCCAAACTCTCATAGATTCAGTGAAGAAAAAGGTGAATGGTGTCACTATAACTCCAGTGTCCTATAACTTGAGTGCTCGTGTAAGTAACACAGTGGTTGATCTTCTCGAGAAATGAGCAGAAAAACTCTGATACTCTTATGTTCTCATGCCGTCACTCCCCGGACATGATATCGCGTATATAGGAAAAGTATGAGTTCCAGTAGCGATGATTTTTGTTCGCCATGATGGCATTAGTCATAATCCTCGTGAACATATGGATGCAGAAAGTTTGAAAAAACCTCTCAAACTTCTGGAAGAAGTACTCAGAGATTTTGCATATTAGACTTGCACTTTTTTACCCGATCTCTATAATCACTCCATATGAAAATACGCCTCAAAACATAATTTTCGCTCCCTGGCAAAAGATACAATTTCTTTTGCCATTTTTTAAAATATTTATTTTCTCATTCTTTTCTCTCATGCCTTTTTTCCAAAACTTCGCCGTGTTCAATGCTTCTGGTCCACACTGCACAACACTCGAAGAACTTGAGCGGATAGCACAGTCAGATGCTGACTATGTCGTCATGAAGTCATGTACGCTCGAGCCTCGGGAAGGGAATCCTGAGCCCAGATATTGGAGCTTCGCGAACGGGTCGATCAACTCTATGTGATTGCCAAATCTCGGCTACGAGAAATATATCGAGTTCTCACACATCCTGAAGGAGAAATACGGAAAGTGAGTGATCGCGAGCATCGTCGGGATGAAGCCCGAGGACTTTCCGACGATCGTAGAAGCCTTCGAAGCGCGCAGTGCCTGTGTCGCCCTTGAGATCAATCTCTCATGTCCGAATGTCGTCGGGAAACCACAGATCGGATACGACTTCGACGACTCGCGAGAAATCCTCGAGAAAGTCTGTAAATACAAGAAAAATACGGCATTTGGCATTAAGTTACCTCCGTATTTCGACTTTGCTCACTATGAAGGGATGGCGGCGGTACTCAGAGACTTCCCGATCGACTTCATCACGTGTGTGAACTCCGTCGGAAATACCCTCATCCTCGATCCTGAGACTCATAGGCCTGTTATCAAGCCTAAAGGAGGATTCGGAGGACTAGGAGGCGCTATCATCAAGCCGGTCGCTCTCGCAAATGCTCGCAAATTCTACGAGCTCCTCGGAGATCAGATCCAAGTCGTCTGATGTGGATGAGTCGTCTCCGGAGTCGATGCATACGAGTACTCTCTCTGCGGAGCGTCTGCTGTACAGATCGCGACTGAGTATGACCGCGAAGGGAATAGTGTCTTCGGTCGAGTGAAAAGTGAAGCCAATGAATACGCGAAAAAGCAATGATATGGTAGTATCGACGAAGCGAAGGGGAAGCTCGAATTATTATAATTTATCACAAGATTTCGTTTCATGCCTAAAATCAATATCGCCTTCGATGGCAAATCTCGAGAAGAACTCAAGAATTTTATCTTCGAAAATAGAGAAGTTTTTTTATCAAAAAATCTTCATATAAAACTCAATGATCTTATCGCAGATATCGGAATCCAAGGAGTAAAAAATCTCGCAGAGGAAATCAAATCAGAAACAGGAGTAGAGATAACTTGGATGATAGATGGAAAATGGTTCGATATCCCGAATACAGTAGCAAACTATGCCAAAAGACTAGATTGACTCAATATCGCATACTACACGGTCCATGCCAGTGGATGACCTGAGATGATACGAGCGGCAAAAGCGGCAGCGCCAGAGAAGAAGATACTCGCTATCACGATCCTCACATCGATGAAAGACGATGAAGTATCAGAGATATACGATGCTAACCGTGCCGACTCGATACTGAGACTTGCGAAATCAGCGCTCGAGGCAGGTACCGATGGACTCGTTTGTAGTCCGGCAGATGCTCCGATGCTCCGTCAAGTATTCGGAAATGAATTCCTTCTCGTCACACCGAATATAAAACGAGAGTGAGTCGAGAGAAATGATGATCAAAACAAAGCTCTCACCGATACTCCAAGAGGTGCTATAGAAAATGGATCTTCAGATATAGTCGTCGGCCGACCGATACTCACTGCTGAAAATCCTAGAGAAGTCATAGAAGAAATGCTCTCACAAATGGGAAATGCAACTCCAAAGAATTTCGATACAGAGGACTTCGCCTTCGAGAAAATCCTCCACAGAGGTGACTGGGAAACCCTACTAAAATATATCGGTGCGATATATAGACGTCCCAAAAATGGTGCTTACGTACGTCTCGCGAGCAAACTCCTTTCCGATGGTTATATAAATGTCGGTGCGACAGAACGTGACTATCGAGTACTCGCTCGAGCTTCAGATGAGCTCGCAAGTCAAATCAGAAATGCAGGAATTTCTGCAGGTATCGTCATGGGAGCACAGATGGGATCAGTACGACTCTCCGAAACTCTTGCACGATCTTTATCAGTTGCGCAGAGCATATATACAGAGAAAGATGGAGACAGCATGAAACTTGCTCGGCATGACCTATGAGAATGAGTATTGGAATGAAAAAAGATCGTACTTTCAGAAGATGTCATCACAAAGGGTTCTACACTAGAAAAAATGATAGAAATAGTCAATAATGGTGGCGGTGAAGTCCTAGCAGTTACCTGTGTAGTAAACAGATCCTGAAAGGACAACTACGATGGAATCCCTCTCTATACTTGCTATACTCCTCCAGCGTTTGGTATGTGGCATGATGATATGACGCCAGTCGAAAACAGATGAAATACAGAAATGGCTCCAAATGACGGTGAAAAAATAGAAAAACCCAAGAATGAATGGAATAGACTTGTTCTTAGTATGCGATAAAAACAACTATGCTTACTTTTCTCCACCCTCACTTCTCTCATCTCGAGAAAAATATCCCCGATGCAGAGATCGTCCGTTTCGAGAAATTTTCTGACGGATGGCCTCGTATTTTCCTCACGGATACAGAAAATCTCAGAGGAAAAGAGGTGACTTATATAGGAGATTTTCGCTATGTAGAGGATTTCTTCGGACAACTCGCATTTCTCGATGGACTGTCGCGCTACCATATAGATACGCTCCATATCCACATACCCTTTTTCCCTGCAGCGTCGATGGAACGAGATACTCCGAGCGGTGAACTCTCGATCGCTAACGTATTTGCTCGGACGCTCGGTCTCGTCGGTGAGAGAAATGCAGGACGCGTGCATATACACCTCTATGATATCCATGATGAGAGAGAATTATTCTATTTCCCACCATCACTCCAGATCCATCACCACACGACGACGGATATCCTGAAGAAAGAAGTCTTACAGTGAGAAAAACCTATCATCCTCTTTCCCGATGCATGAGCCAAGAAAGCATTTTCCAGATTTTTCGAAGACTATGAGATAGTCACCTGTGCGAAGGTACGAAAATCTCCGACCGAGATAGAAATGTACTTCGAGTGAGGGAATCTTGACGGTAGGGAAGTCATCATCGTCGATGATCATATCCGTACTGGTGGTACACTTATAGAGGCAGCTCGCTATGCCAGGGAAAAATGAGCTCGTGCCGTTTTTGCATTTGCCCCACATGGCGTATTCGCTGAAGGAATAAAAACTGTTTTTCTCGATGCGTTCGACCACTTTTATACAACTGATACGATACCTATGAATATAGAAAGATTTGCAGGAAATGAGAAGGTGAAAGTGTTGAATTTTTGGTCTCTCTAATTACTAATTTCTTACTATCATATGCGTCATATACTCTCATCCAAACAGTTTTCTCGTGCTGATCTGGAGTACCTCATGTCCGAAGCTCGAAAGATGGACGATATCCTCGCAAAAGGAGGAAGTCGCATGTTCGACGAACGCATAATGGCAGCACTCTTCTACGAGCCATCGACTCGTACAAGACTCTCATTCGAGTCAGCGATGATGAGACTTGGCGGAAGAGTGATATCTGAGACAGATGTGACATTCTCAAGCCAGTCAAAATGAGAGATCCTCTCTGATACCAATCGCATAGTATCGAGTTATGCGGATATCAACGCGATCAGGTCCAAAAATACAGGAGACGCCCTCCTCGCGAGCCAATACTCTCGTGTCCCGATCATCAATGCCTGAGATGGAGCCGGGGAACATCCAACACAGTCACTTCTCGACCTCTATACGATCACCAAAGAATTCCCAGATATTTTCCAAGATGCTCCGCTTCGTGTCACCTTCATCGGAGATCTTCGCTATGGTCGGACCGTCCACTCGAACTCACTACTCCTGCGCAATTTCCCGAATGTAGCCCTCTCGTTCATCGCGCCAGAGAATCTGAACCTTCCTGAAGAATATATGAAAGAAGGGGATTATTTCTCTGACACACTCTCCGATGAGATCCTCGCGAATAGTGATGTGATCTATATGACTCGCGTCCAGAAAGAAAGATTCCCGAATCTCGAAACCTATGAAGCAGTGAAAAATAAATTCATATTCGATGAAGCAACTGTGAAAAAAATGGGAACAAAGTCGATCCTGATGCACCCACTTCCACGTGTGAATGAGATCACTCTTGGAGTCGATGATCTTCCTCAGGCTCGATACTTCGATCAGGCTCGAAATGGTGTCCCGATGCGTATGGCACTCATCAAGTATTGTCTCGAAGGATAAGAAATTTCTAACATTTTTCTAAACTTTCGAAGGTGATTTTTTATGTCACCTTTACAATGAAGAGAAGATATCTAATATACGGATATGAAAATAGTGATCGTCGACGACGAGATCATCCTCTCGACCAAGATAGCGAAAAAGCTCGAAAATCAGGGTTTTTCTGTCGTTGTGTATAACTCTTATAAAAAATTCTTCCAGAGAGCTCCTGGCGTCGTAGACCTCTATGTGATCGACCTCTCTCTTCGTGATGGAAGTGGTATCGAGATCATCAAGCATCTCCGCTCGAATGATATCCAGTCTCCGATCATGATCATCTCGGGCTATGGTGACACGGATAATATAACTCACGGACTCGATGTCTGAGCAGATGACTACATGGTAAAACCCCTCATTCCTGAGGAGTTCCTCGCACGTATACGGGCACTCATGCGTCGACCTACAGCACGACGAAAGGCAGATCTCATATACCTCGAGAATCTCTCATTCGATAAAGAAGCTCAGGAATTTTTCCTGGACGAAGAACTCATCACTCTTCCCAAAAAAGAATACCTCACACTCGAGATTCTCATGGAATCAGCAGGAAAAATAGTAAAACGAGAAGAGCTCATCGAGTACGTGTGGTGAGATCTGCAACTCGATACATTTCTCGATAATACGCTCAATACTACGATATCACGACTTAAGAAAAAGATCGGGGATGAACTCGAGATTCAGGTACTCTATAAGGCTGGATATATCCTCTCTCCGAAATAGCAGAGAGGGTATATCACTCACCCAGAGTATTCTCTATCCAGTGACTAATACCGTAGCGCGAGAGTGCGTCTTTAAGTCGTTTTATATTGATACGTATATTTCTCCGTTCAAGATTCTCGTAGTCAGCATAGAGTTTTTCTTCGAGAAATTCCTGAGTGAGCAGTTTCTCGAAATGCGTAAAAAATAAAAGAAGAAGGTATTTACTTTTTTTTGAGAGATTCATTTTCGTATTTTTATAGAAGAATTCGCAACTTTCGATATCGTACTCGAGATCATGATACCGATAACGCTCCTCTCTTCGGTGAAATTCCTGTAAGTAGTAGTTCTTGTACCAATTGATCACACGGACTTCGAGTTCTTTCAGCCGAAATGGCTTAATGATATAGTCACTCGCTCCAAGGGAGAAAGCTCGTTCGAGCTCAGAAACATCGGAAAGTGCACTGATAACGATGATCGGGATTTCCTTGTTTTTTGCTCGTATAGTGCGGATGATGTCGAATCCTGAAAATGAAGAAAGAGTGCCGAAACACAGATCAGTAATGATGATATCGTAGGATTCTATATGTCCCATAACCGCAAACAGTTCTTCTGGTTGACTAAAAAGTCGGATCATATGAGCTTCTGTTTTTTTCTGAAATACGCGAGCAATATTGTCTCTGAGAAACTTGTCATCTTCGATGATGAGCGTATTCATAGTGTGTGATTCTAGGCAGTACCAGATCGCAGAGTAAGAGGGATTTCGAGAGTTATGACAGCTCCACCGAGCAGCTTCGATCGATGTGCAGAGATCTGTCCTTCATGCATCTCCACGATCTTCTTACAGAGATAGAGTCCCATACCGAGACCTACCGGCGTGGAAGTTCATCGGTAAAATTTTTCGAACATGATTTCTGCATCTTCTTCTCGGAAACCATCGCCATTATCATGAAATTCGATGACGATAGACTCTCATTTTTTCCTACCGGTTACGGTAATTTTTGGGGCATGTATCGATACAAATTTGATAGCATTTTGGAGTATATTCGAGAATACTTGTGAGAACTGGATCTTATCCAGAGATACATATCCGAAGTC
Organism: Candidatus Altimarinota bacterium; assembly: GCA_031375155.1. Taxonomy (GTDB): domain Bacteria; phylum Patescibacteriota; class Gracilibacteria; order BD1-5; family UBA2023; genus JAGOMW01. The sequence continues at coordinate 577 of JANMHM010000022.1, read as the reverse complement.
ATCGATATCTATATGGAAATCTATTTCTTCGTGCATTCGCACTTGTACTGATACGATCTCGGAGAGCCACTCGGAGAGATTGACACTCGTGCGAAAGAGAGATACACTCGTGATATCGAGATACTGTATAGAGAAAATCTTGGTGATAATATCCGAAGTGGTGATGAGCTGATCCACGAGAAGTTTGAGTTCTTTTTTGATCTCAGTATCTTTCTTCGTATCTCCGAGGTCATCTACGATACTATCCGCCTGGAATATCGCACTTCCGAGAGGAGATCGTACTTCATGAGAGATGATACTGATAAGTTCTTTTTGTTTGCTGATGAGATTATTGTATTCGATCGTTTTATCATCGACACGACGGTCGAGTTCTTTCGAGAACTCTTTGAGCTCGGTATACGTCTCGATATATCTCATATGAGCCGAGAGGAAGTGAGCAAAGTTGACGAGGATTTTGATCTCTTTTTTTGTATAGAAGTCTCAGAGTGGCTTCGGACCAAGCTCGAGAACTCAAGAACATGGACCTTTCGAAAAAAGAGGAATAGCAAGCAGTATCTGTTTGGGAACGATCTTATGT
>JANMHM010000045.1:0-13851 GCA_031375155.1 Candidatus Altimarinota bacterium | reverse complement strand
ATGACGCTCACTCGTCGAGACACATGAGACGTTTCAAAGATGAGTGACCCCTCGAGTCGCATTTCTCTCATTCTCTACTCATATGAGCGGAGTAGGGAAGTCTGTAGAAAAAGTACGAGAAGCAGTAGAGAAATTCTGAGCGAAATATCCTCATATCGAAGTCGATGGACCACTCCAGTTCGAAGCGGCGATCGACTGAGATATCTATCTCAAAAAGACAAAAGGGAAGGGACGACTCTCTGGTGTGGCAAATATCCTCGTCTTCCCAGACCTCGATAGTGGGAATATCGCCTATAAGATGATGGAGAGATTTGGCTGATATCAGGCGATATGACCGATCCTCACAGGATTTGCTTACCCAGGCTGGAGCGATCTCTCTCGGGGTACGACGGTCGAGACGATCATAGATATGGCGTATGTGACAGCAATACGAAGTATGAAGAAATAAAGTTGCAAAAAGTAAAATCATGAGTATATAGTATATTACTTTTAACAAAAAAATATGAAATTTACTAAACTTGAAACTGCGGCTGATTTCAATAAAATTTACTATCCAATTCCGCCTATTCCAGAATTTTATGAATGAGTCCGACTAGCTATAAGAAAAACTGATGACTCTACTGATACACCTACGGAAATAATAATCTGAATCTCTCAAAGAGTCGAATTACTTCATCATAGACCGAGTGTAGACACCTGAAGAAAGACCCAAATACAAGAATGAGAAATAAGCTGATACACGCCGATAATACACCCTTCTTCTTCATATTTTTTTGTAAAGCTTGAGAGTGGAGAATTCAAATTAGTATCAGGAAAACCGACAGAAATGAATCGTACTTATTTTTTTGATGAAGCAACGATGACAAGGATAGGCGATGGAGCGATAGTGCCTAATTTTAGATGCACATCTGCATGAATAGAAGTTCCTGGTGATGAAGATACTCTTTTCATGCAAGTAGACGATGCGGACTTAATATCTACATTTGCTGCAAATTAGGAATTGAGCATCTCCACGAACTCTTTCTCTGTCTTTCCTGCTTTTTTCCACATCTTCGGGACGAGTGATCAGCTCGTGAATCCTGGGATCGTATTCACTTCGAGGAAGTAGAGATCTTTCCCATCATAGCGGTAGTCCATACGGACGACTCATCTACATACGAGCGCTGATGCTATATGGGTACTCATATATTCGAGAGATTTTTTCAGTGCATTTGGAAGTTCGACGAAGACTTCATTGTATCCATCAGTTTCATATTTTTCCTTATAGTCGAATAATACTCCATCATGAGTGACGATTTCTACTATAGGAAGGACGCCATATCAATCTCTAGTTTTATATACTCATATTGTGAATTCACGTCATTCTATACACTCTTGTATGATGATATCATCATCGAGGATGATTTTCTGTGCATCTCAAAGACCTTCTCGAGCATCTACCTTCGTCGTGGCCAGAGAGCTTCCTCCACGATTGGGCTTCACGATGACTGGGTAGCATACAAGCGGAGAGCTGAGCTCTTCGATAGAGTAGCCCCGAGCGATGAAGAGAGAACGAGGGATTTTGATTCAGATTTTTTCTACGAGGAGGTTGGTCCTGTATTTATCCATGCAGAGAGCATGTGTCTCGAATGGGGAGTATGCATATGGGCATCCGAGTGTCTGGAGAAATGCCGTAATCTGACCATCTTCTCCATAGCGACCATGAAATACCGGTATTACGAGATCATACGTTTTATATTTCGAAAGAAAAATATCGACTTCCAGAGGAAGATCGAAGCTTTCGCAGGTATATCCCGATTTTTCGACCCAGTCCTTCATATTGGCTCCGCTTCGGAGTGCGACTTCTCGCTCAGTAGATATCCCTCAGGTCAGTATGGCGATATGCATAAGTCTATTTTTAGATATCCTGATTGTAGAGAAAAAAGTGGAAAAAACAAAAATTCCCTTCAAAATGTTAGAAATTTGTTAGAATTGGTTTGTATAATATCGAAAATAACGTATTTTTTATGAGTCGTTTTTTCTTCATCATTTTTCTTGTCCTTATCCTTCCTCTTCAGACTTTTGCCTCCGTGGGCATACAGTCACTCTTGCCGAATCCTGCATGAGACGATACTCTTGGAGAGTATATCGAACTACGAAATACTGGTTGTGCGGGTGTCGATATTTCTCTTTATAGTCTCTCCGATCTTTCAGGAAAAAGCTATCTCATTCCATGAGGAACGAGTATTGCATCTCATACGAATCTGACCTTTCCTTATAGTCAGACCAAGATAGCACTCAATAACTCAGGAAATGAATCGGTATTTCTGAAAGACGTAAATGGAACAATCATAGATTCTTATAACTACTCCTGAACTCAAAGAGATAATGTAGTTCTCATGATAACTCTCACTGACGAAGTATGTACCCTTCCAGAGATTACAAATACTGGAAACACGAACACAGGTACAGAGATTCCTGCCTCCGTAGGAATGACGGGATCTACACAAACAGGTATGACAAATACAGGAGGAGAAATTCCTCTTCCCGAAGGTATGACAGGAAGTGTTATCTCTACATGAGCGCTTGATGCGACAGGAAGTACGAGTACTGGAGTCATAGAGTCTCCTACAGATACAGGGGCGACTCAGAATACAGGAAGTGTATCTGGAAGTGGAGAAATATCGAATACAGGAACTACGGGTATAACTGAGAGTAATACAGGGATTATGATTTCTACCTGATCGACGAGTACAGGAGAAGTAGCTATTCCTTATATAGAAACTGGCACACTTTCACCGATAGAAATGTACTACTCCGATAGTGATGGGAATAGCAAAATAGATACCCTTGATATCCTCTATCCATATGTGCTGACGTGAGTAGTACATGTAGAAAATATCTTTCTCTTCTCTCGTACGGGCGGACTCTCGACTACGAAGATCGATACCGCGAGTGGGCATATCCTCTCATGATCTCTTTCTGGAAATATACTGATTCTGAAACTACTCGAATGAGATCTCGAGAAAACAATTCTGCATATCAATAACTCTACTACGAGTGATCTGAGGCTTAAGTCTTCTACTGATCTCTGATTTCGCTCGATCGGATGAAAAATCCCAGAAGATCTGCTTCTGACGAAGACATTCGGTGAGTATAGAAAAGTGTATAACAAGTCATCGACTCAGATTCCTACCTCCGCAGGAATGACAGGAACTGGGCAAACAGGAAGTGGCATGACGAATACTGGAAGTACCGATATTGGTGCCATCTCTTCTTCTGGTTCTACTTCATCTTGAGTTGTTTTTCTTTTTCCACAGATCATTCCCATCCTCCAGTCACCGAGCAACGTTATCTTCTCTTCTGGTATTTTTACCTGTACGACGAGTGACTGTCGAGTCAACCTGACGCTTGAACCAGTTTTTTCAAGCGGATTTCTCATGAAGAATTACCAGTGCTACTTCGGAACGGGAGATAGTCTCATACTCGATACGGACTGCAATCCCAATACGATCTACTATACTCACTCCTGAATACTGGTCATCGAACTTCGAGAAAAAGCGCATACAGGAAATATCATGACCAAAGTATTTGGAGTCGAGTGGAGCGTCATTTCGACGATTTCTCCCGTGGATACTCTGCCTCCATGAGTTCCTGATACAGGGAAACCAGTCGCGATCATAGAACTCGATAATAAGTGGAAAGAGTATTACTATCAGGATGGTGATACGAGCCTGATCTGCTATACTCTGACTTGTAGTGTGAATTTCACTGCAGAGAAGTCCTATGATCCTGAGTGATCCAAAGTCAGATTTCTCTGGATATATGGACAAAATGATATATCAATATCGAAAGATCCTGGTGGGAGAAAATACGGACTCTGAGATCATACGATCATACTCCGTGTGATCGATCAGGCAGGGAACTACTCACAGATCGACTATCATATCCATGTCGTCTGACCGAAGCCAAAAGAAGAGAAAGTAAAGATAGAAAAATCTCCAAAAATAAAAAAAGAGAGGATATCTGCTTCTATAGAAATAAAAAAGAAAAAGATCAAAAAAATAAAAATGCTATTTTTCTCACCGCCAAGCATTATCCTTCAAGGAAAAAGTGGTGACCAAAAATCTGATAACCTCTATATCTGTGAATATAAGAGAAAAAAACTCTGTACGATAAACTTCACTCTTACCGGAACCTTGAAAGGATATGAGTATATCTGGAAAGTCGATGGTGAAGAAATGCACAGAGGAAAAAATCCAAAAGCATGGAAACTCTCACCAGGCATCCATGAGGTGAAAATCGTAAGTTACTCGAAAAAATCACCGAGCATAGTTAGCGAAGAAATATTTACCATACAAGTGTTCGCGGAAAAAAAGAAAGCTAAGAAAGCGAAAGCTCCAAAGAAGAAGAAAGCTCCAAAAACGAAAAAAACAAAACCACTCACGATCATCCCAGAAGCTTCCGCATCAGCTGAAAATGGAGAATCATCGTCTACGAACCCTCTCGCATTTCTCATATTCGGAAGTGGTATCGGACTCGGATATCTTCTGAGAAAGAAAAAGTTGAAATAAATGTATTAATACGTATACATATACGTATGACAAATAGTATAGATCTTTTTCACTATGTTTGAAGAGAATGTGAACTTCATGGAGTTGCAATTCCAAATAGGGTTTCTTTTTCGCATCAAGGAATTCCACTAGATTCAGCTGAAGCATTACCATGATTTGATGAGGAAGTTATACATTGAATGATTTTACCTACTTCTATTTGCGATACTAATTGATGAGTTATATCTATTTGATCAGTAGATATAACTTCTGCAATAACAAGATATCATGTTCCTATTATTTCGATTAAAGAATGACCAACAGAAGTAACTCCTTATAAAATTCGTGATTCAAAATCATTTATTGTTAGTGTAAGATGATTCGTTTTAGCAGCTCTTTTTATATGAAAAAAGGAAATTTATGTTTCATGAAGTCCGTTAATTCGACGTGAACAAGATATTACAATTGAAACATTTCTAACAAATAAAAGACAGTAGATGTTATAGCTATTTGAGCTTCATTGTTATAAAGGCAAGTTATTGTACACATTTTTAGGAGAGTCGCATCGTCAAGCTCTTTTTCTCATTTTTTCTTGCATTCCGACGGACTCAGATATAATAGATAGGTATTCTCTCTCCTCACGTGCATCTGGTCGGTATTTTTCTCTACAAAATTTACCGCATCCTAAAGAGCGGGTCGCCATAGGTTCGCCGTGGTGAATCCGACTCGCCGTCATCTATTCGAGCAGTACTCAGATAGATTTCCTTGCAACCAGGGATAAAATAAGATCTACAACGGTCGAGCGAGACTATAAAAAAATCACCATGCAAGTGGTGTTTTTTTATTTTTGCTCGTAGGTAAAGCTCTCATTTTCCTCTTTTTTCTGTACTTTCATAATCAGTGAACTGATTCGCGCTAAGCTTTCGAATATACGACTTAAGAGTGAGAGAATAGGAGTATGGAGTGCGAGAGATGATTTTCCATAGATCAGAATATGTGCAATCGGAAAAAGAGAAAGAAGTAATAGTATATGAGTATAGTTCCCGAGGAAAAATAATACATATATCCAGAGAGCTGTGATCATGAGTCCTTCGAGGATAATTTTTCGATATGGTTTATATTTTTCTATAAAGAGAGAAGGGAGTGTAAAGAGATTGAAAAATGGGATTCCTATGAGATGTATCGGCATGAAGTACGGTTCACTCGGAAGAGCATAGTTTCCACGTATAGTCTCTTCTTCGATGAGAGATTTCCAGGAAGATTTTTTCTCTCCTCCAAATGCGACTCGGAAAAAATCAAAGATAGTAAGAAATGCCGCTACCATACTCGCATGTACCATCTCGTAGCTCGGTAAGCGATCGAGTATATCCCACGAGAGGTACTCCTCATAGACGAATATATACACTGCCTCTATGACAAAATAGAGTATAAAGCTTGTGATAAGGAGAAACGATATGAGTGACTGAGCTCCAGTGAAAAATATCGATACGAAATAAAGAAACAAGAAACATGATCCGATGATCCGACCACGCACAGTCTCTCACGAAGGAGACTTTTTTGCTATAGATATCCCGACGAGTGGTATGATACTCGCGAGTATACGGATCTTATCTTCATCACTTCTTATCATCTCTCTGTGTGATCCGAGCTCGAGGGAGGGAAGTGTACGGACATCACTTTCTACTCATCCATGATACGCCCTATAGGCTCCTGATATCAGGAATATACTACAGAGTGCTATGATGGAGGCGAGTATGATTGTGTGGATATGGATACCGATACCTGGTATAGAGAAATTGATCCAACTTTTCAAAAAAAGGTAGACTATAAATGAAATAAGAGTAAGCCCTATGATCATACTAGCTCGCTTCGCGTGCCCACGGACATAGCTATCTGCTAAAGGTGTACCACTCTTCGCAAAGAGAAATAACGGCCCGAGGAAGAAGTAGCTGATCATAGCATTGATGCGGTTTTGTTCTATCATAGGGATAGTATATCGCAAAAGTGAAAAACGTGCAAATAATCGACTATTTTTTCTTCACCACAATATAAGTAAGTATGAGTAGCAATACTTGTGTCACGAGTGTCACCCATGCTGATCCGATGAAGCTATAGTGCGGGATGAAGATGATATTTCAGACGATATTGAGCAGTGCGACGAAGGCATTTATATACATCATCTTTCTCTGCTCGCCACGGGCGATGAGGATATAGGTATAGAGTGATGAGACGAAGTAGACGAGAAATATCCATCCGACGACACGGAGGGCGTCGACCGAGCTATATCCGAGAACGGTCGTCTGGACGAACTCTGGAGTCGAGATGATGCGTATGACCCATGGGGCGAAGAGCGCGAGAAAGAGGCTCGCGGATATACCTCAGATGAAGAGGAGTGAGAAGGCATGACGAGTGAGTTTCGTGACTTTCGCATCGTCCTTTTTCTCTATGGCGCTCGTGAGGACGGGGAGGAGAGAGTTCAGGAATATCGTCCCGTACATCATCCCGACTTCGACGAGCTTCATAGGAAGTGCGTAGAGCGCGACGGCGATATCTGCTATTTCTCTTGACTCCATGACTGAGAGGAGGATGGTATCGACTTTGAAGAATATGACATTCAGAAAGAGTGCGACTCAGTAGGGAAGTGATATGCGGATGATATGCTTGATATATTCACCATCCCATGAGAAATGTATACGATGATGCCGACTCGCATACCACCATGTCAGCGCGGTCATGAGGATATTGCCTGCGAGTCCTGCGAGCATGACAAGGGTGAATTTCCACTCAGAGGTCACGCCAGTCGAAGTCGGATAGAGGACACTCGCGAAGAGGACGATCATACCAAATGTCAGGAGTTTCCCGCTCGTATTCGCGACGAGAGAAAACTCGGTACGTAAGGTAGCCTGAAGATAGCTCATGATCGAGCTATTCATGAGTCCTGCGAGCGTGAAGAGCGATGCGATAGCGATACCGATATAGGCAGTCGGAGTATCGTATCCTGAGAGAAATGGCGCGATCGCAAGAGAAAGTCCGAGGATGAGGAGTCATGAGACGGTGCGCAGAGTGAGGACATTCGAGCTGATCTTCTCGACCATCTTCTTGTCATTTTCATACTTCGTAAGTTCTCGTACAGTTATCGTATAGAGCCCGAGATCCGCGATGACGGCGAATATCGAGAGATAGTTATATATCTTCGAGTAGAGACCGTATCCCGCGATATCGAGATAGTTCGTGAGCACCTTGATCATCACTATCGAGATAAGAGCGGTGAGGAGTTTGGCTCCTATCTGAGCAAGAGTGTTGGTATATATTTTCCGAGTGGGCATGGGGGAAGTATAGGGAAAATTCAGGAAAAGGCAAAAATCATGAAAAGTTGATATTTATATCAATGAGAATAGAATACTGTTCAATGAGAAAATTATACATAGCACTTCTCGTATGCCTATTTTTACTAATTCTTCCAGAATGAGTAAATTTCTCAAGACCTTTCCCAATTGAATATAATTTTATACTTGATTACACAAGAAACGCCATTATTTCAATTTTAGAAATTCTAATTACTCTGGTATTTGTTGAGAAAATTCTACAAGAACAACATAAAGATGATGAAAAAGATATTGAGAGAAAGAAGATACTAAGGTTAATAAAAATACTTACACCAGCTATTGTAAATATGCAAATAGAGGCATGATTCATGATACACTCTGATTCGCAAAATGAAGAGGATTTTATACCGAAAAAATGATTTGACTTTAATAGACTAAAATCATTTTTTATACCATCATTAAGAATTGATTCCGGATCAGAAAGGGCATATAAAATATTTCTATATAAACTATGAGAAGTAAGGTCTTTAATTCGAGACTTTCTTATCAATGTAGATATGAAATACTACCCTGAACTCGAGACTTTATTTTTGAAATATATTGAATTCACAGGAAATAGAGATTTAAAAGATGCTTTTAATTATTATGAATTTAATCCAGAATTGGTAAAATCAAGTAAAATTATGTTAGAGAAAATTCCTTCATGAACCATACCTAAAAGAGAGGATTACCCTTCGAATTCAATGACATCCTTCATAACGCTCTATGAGTTAATAGACTATAATATAACTTTTTTAGAGGAGTACTGAAAAATAATTCAACCTATTATTGATAATAAATAACTATGCCCACTTTTCACGATATCGCACTCGAGAAGACGATCACGACAGGAAGATCGAGATGATCTTTTGCTGATTTTATCGACCGAGAGCTCGGATATGCATGGGATGGTACTCCTGAAGGGAAGATCGCACTCATGCAGATGCTAGAAGAAAATAAGGAACAAGACTCGACTACATCTAAAGATGACGAAACATCAGGAATTTATACTCTCGAGTCTCACCTCCTTCCTATCCTCGCCCATATGGAAAACCAGTGAGTGAGGCTCGATAAGGAGAAACTTCGAGAGATCGGTGATCGTATCCGAGTCGATACCAAGCGTATCGAGACAGAGATATATGAGGTGACGGGAGAATTCTTCAATATCAACTCTCCCAAACAAGTCGCCGACCTTCTCTTCGGAAAACTCTCTATCAAGCCCACGAAAAAAAATAAAACAGGATACTCAGTCGATAATGAAGTCCTCGAAGAGATCGCGAAGGACTACGATGTCGCACGTCTCATCCTCGAGTATCGCTCACTGACCAAGCTCCAGTCCACCTATGTCGAGTCACTCCTCCCACTTATAGACACGACAGGACGAGTCCATACGACGTATGGACAGATCGGTGCTGCGACTGGCCGTATGAGCTCCAATGATCCCAATCTCCAAAATATCCCAACGAGTGTCGGCTATGGAAGCGAGATCAAGTCGTGTTTTGTGCCGAGTGAGGGAAATATATTTCTCGTCGCGGACTACTCTCAGATCGAACTTCGAGTACTCGCCTGGCTTTCTCAGGACAGGTCTCTTCTCGAAGCATTCGAAAAAGGAGAAGACATTCACGCTCGTACAGCGAAATTTCTCTTTGATCCTGTCATTGCGAAGAATGAAGCAATCCAGGCTTCTGGAACTCTGGATCGCCACGCGCGCTCGCAGGTGGCGGAACCTTGGAAGCCTACGAATGAACAGAGACGTATAGCGAAGACCGTGAATTTCTGAGTGATCTATGGGATCACGGGATTTGGTCTCGCAAAGACGCTCGGTGCACCACCATGGGAAGCACAGAAATATATAGAGGCATTCTATGAGCGCTATCCATGAGTGAAGAACTACTATGAGACGATCCTGGAAGAGGGAAGAGCACTTGGCTATGTCGAGACGGCTTTCGGGCGGAGACGATATATACCAGGACTTACCGATGCCAATAAGACTATCCGAGGTATTGCCGAGAGAGAAGCCATAAATATGCCGGTACAATGAACCGCAGCAGACATGCTCAAATATGCTATGCTCGATATAGATGCGAAAGTTCGCGAGAAAAATCTCTGTGGCTCTATGATACTCCAGGTGCATGATGAACTCGTCTTCGATATCCCGAAAGATGAAGTCGAAACATGGGAAACCCTTGTGAGAGAATCTATGGAAAATATCCTCACGAAACATGGACCAAAACACGGGATCCTCGGTGATATACTCCCTCCGATCCGAGTCGATATGCATACAGGAGAGAACTGGGTGGAGGCGAAGGGATAACTTTTGTCATTCCGTATCTCGCCTGCTCTTATGGCGGGAGGAGTAATCCCTTTTTCTTGCGATTATGAGTAAAGAATTATCAAAATCTCATAAGATGATACTGAAATAGATCCCTACGGGATGACAAAAAAGCAAAAAGATTCTTTTGATTTTCCTTTCTCTTCTCCTATACTGCTTCTATGTTCTACTTTCCTCTGGTCAATATTTTTGTCCTTATCCTCATCTATCGTGTCCATAGGAGGATTTTCTGGGTCACTCTTGCTATCGAGACGATTCTTTTTCTCTGAGGGAGCTGGTATATAGATGCCATGTATAAGACTCTTTACAATCAGTTTCTCTATACACTTACACTTACAGGAGTAGGGCTTATCATAGGAGTTGCTGCATTTTTCCTCGCTATCAGTATCAATCATAAGGGTCTCTACGAAGATATGAGCCATAAGGATAAATAAATTTCTCCCTCATGAATAATTTCGATAATCTCTTCTTCCGAGCGTACATAGGTGCTGATAGTGAAATTCGAGATGTATTTCACCGACATTTCTTCGTGATACTCGAGGATATAATTCTCTGGATGTTTTTCGCGCTTCTGATACCCCTATTTCTCTATAGTCAGGATATATTTCTCATGCGTACGAGTATACCAGAGCTCTATATATACCTCTATATGCTTATCATATATGCGATCCTCATGTATAAGCTTTTCGACTGGTATGTGGATGTATGGGTAGCTACGGAGTCTACGATCGTCGATATGAAGTGGAAATGGTTCTCATCGAATCTCCTCTATATACCGTATAACAAGATCGAGGGTATAGAGATACGCACAAGATCATGGTGGGCCGCACTTCTCGGTATGTCTGATATCGTCGTGAAGCTTGCTGGAAATGATCAGTTTACCCTCTATAGCGCGAGACGTCCTACAGATATAGTCGCATTTCTCCAAGAAGTAGTGAAGCATAAAAAATGACATGATGATACAGATAGAGAACCATTCGATATCCTCGTCGATACCCTTTCTGATGTCGTGAAGTGACATCTGACTACTCGTGGGAAAGAGTATATCACGAGAGAGTATGTCGAGAAGCTCGATGATACGATCACAAGATGAAAACCGATAGATCTCCGTACTCAGGATGAAAAAATAGTGATAGAAAACTGGAAAGACCGATACCAAAAAGATGAAGAAGATGAAGAAGGTGATGATAACGGGCAAAAACATCACTAAAAAATAAAAAAGTTTCTGTCATGCTGAGGCACGAAGCATCTGCCCAAATTCAGAGCAGATCCTTCCTTCGTCAGGATGACAAAAATTATCCTCACACTACTATTCTTAACCCTTCATCCTATGGAAACAGAAATCATCATCCACGCTGCTGACTATCCTGTCGAGAAAGAATCTCTCCAGATCCTGATAGAGAAAAACCTCGCAGGAAAGATGGACTCGTATATCCGTAAACATGAGAAACCAAATAGCCCTGTCCGAGTCGAGCTTACTGCTAAGCGCGAAAGTGATGGAAAAGCGAGTGGAAAGCTCGTCCTCTCAGTAGGACCAAAGTCATATCGCTCAGAACGAGAGCACTTCGACTCTCTCTCTGATCTCGTGAATCATCTCTTCACCCACGTGAAAGATCAGATGGCGAAATAGTTTATTTTAGTAATTAAAAAATATGGAAGATTTAAATTATTTTTATGAAAAACAAGTATCTGAAAATAAAGTATTTTTGTATTCCCTAGCGGTGCGTATTATTTTTCTATTCACTATACTCACTGTTGTCTATATAAATATTATTGAACATACTAGCTTGCTCTCCTTAGGATGGTGATATTCTCTATTTATCCTAGGCTATATATGGACATCTTACTTTCTATATAAACTATATAATTTATTAGATAAAAATATATCTTTACAATGATTAAAAAATAATAATCAAAATGCTAAACTAGGTTATATATTTTTTAGCCTAGCCTTAGTGATTTTTTATATCTGAATAGTTCCTTTAGGTAGATTATTATCTACAATAATTAATAGTGCTACAAATGATCTAATCTTTGCCATGTTAATATTACTTACTACACTAATTGTTTCAAATGGTTATATATATTGTTCCAAACGAGATGCGAACTGGATTTTATTTTCACTATCAATCCTATTTTATTGTTTTGGCTTATGCTGCATATGTTTATTACCCTTTCTTGGTGGATTAAGATAAAATCTTCAGTAATTATTAAATAAATCATGTCTATCCTTCTCGGCATCCTCCTCACGATTCTCGTCTTCACTTTCATCGTCTTCGTCCATGAGATGGGACACTTTCTGACCGCTCGACTCACGGGGATGAAGGTGGAAGAGTTCGGTATCGGGATACCACCGAAGGCGCGATCACTCGGCAAAGATAAAAAAGGTACAGAATACACTCTGAATTGGCTTCCAATTTGATGATTCGTCCGGATAAAATGAGAAGATCCAAGTATGGCAGAAGCTCGCGCAAAAGATGCATTTTCCGCAAAACGATGGTGGGCACGAGTACTCGTCCTCGTCGCAGGTGTGATGATGAATTTCATCCTCGCGATAGTGATATTCTTTGCTTTTTTCATGAGCTCTGCAACTCCGATCTGACCAAATCTCATCCTCGATAAGAGCTACGGATCATATTTCCTCCCCTCATTCGATGAAGCGATGCAGAGTGGATATCTCAAGCATGAAGGTATAGTCCTCTCACCACTCACAGGAAGTCTCGCAGAACGATCGGGGATCGTGAAGTGAGATATCGTCATGAAGATCAACGGGGAAGCCCTCTCAGATATAGAAACCCTCCGAGAAAAAATCTGAGCAGGGAAGGCGATGACCCTCTCTCTCACGCAAAGTGGCAGTACTCGTGAAGTCATGATCAGTCCTGAAGGATGAAAGATCGGTACCTATATCACCTATGCGAATCTCGATATAGATAAGACGTATCACGAGTCATTCTCACTCGATGACTCTCTCACGCGAGCATTCACCGAGACCTACGCACTATCTCGTATGACACTCGATGTCCTCGGGAGTACCCTACGGAAACTCGTATCTCCGAGAAATACTGAAGAGAGAAAAGAAGCGACAGAAATGCTCTCCTGACCTATCGGTATCGGCTCAACCTTCGTCAATGTCGTAGACTTCGGTGTGACATGGAAGATCCTCTTCTCTATCATCGCCCTTCTCTCGATCAATCTCTGAGTACTCAATCTCCTCCCATTCCCAGCCCTCGATGGCGGTCGCATCGTCTCCACTTCAGTCATGGCATTCGCGAGCCTCTTCACGAAGAGAAATGCTCTCCTGATCAAACTCGAAGGATACGTCCATGGCTTCGGGATGATATTCCTCCTCGCTATATCTCTCATCATCGCTCTTATGGATGTATGGAAGATGTTTTAGAATTTTAATTTTCTTTTGAATGAATACTATACTTAATGAAAAAGATAAAATTATAGCCAGAAATATAAGAAAATGAAGTATTATTTTGGGTCTTCCCCAGTTGACGGTATTTACTTACCTAATATACTGGCTCTATGGAGAGAAAAAACCTGTATCGAAAAAAATCCCGAATTTGAAACAAGAAAACAAGAGAAATTATCAAGTTTTTTTCACTCGATTTACCCT
>JANMHM010000035.1:0-6792 GCA_031375155.1 Candidatus Altimarinota bacterium | reverse complement strand
TCCTGAAAGTTTTTTTGCATCGAAAGGGATATTCTCTATACTAAGGATCACTTTAATATTATATACTATGCTATTTTCTTCATTTGGTACTAAGGATACAATAAGGAATATTTCTCGCGAACTTGCTATGATAGAAGAGGCTCTCGGACAAGAAATGCTTTCTCCATATACAACTCCATATGCCTCACTCTCTCTTCCGAGCGAGTGAGCAGTTCCTGAGATATCAGATAATATTATGCAAGCAAGCACTCTAGTTATCATCGGTATAGGTGGATCCAATCTCGGGACCCTTGCTGTTATGGATGCTCTGCGCATGAATAAAAAATCAGAAAAGGAAATCATCTCTCTCGATACAGTCGATACAGCAGACATAGAGAGAAATATAGCACATCTGAAAGTAAAACTCGAAAAAGGAGAAAGCATCATACTCACGACAGTATCAAAATCTGGAACTACAGCAGAGACGATTGGAATATTCGAGATATTATATAGCGAACTTTACTGTCAGTACAAAAATCACGTCCATATAGTCACTATTTCTGATTCTGAATCCAAACTCGATACCCTGGCAGAAAATCAGTGATGGACGAGATACCATCTCCCGAAAAACGTCGGTGGACGCTACAGTGTACTTTCGAATGTCGGACTCTTTCCTCTACTTTGGCTCGGAGTCGATATATACGGGCTGCGAAAAGGTACAAGAGAGGCACTCGAAGACTTCAGAGAAAAACAAGAAAATCACCCGGCAAGTACCGTAGCATCAAGTCTTGCTATTGAATACGAGCATGGACGAAATATTTTCGAACATTTTTTCTTCGCGAAAAATCTCGAAAATCTCGGAAAGTGGTACCGCCAGCTTCTCGCAGAAAGTGTAGGAAAAATCAGAAAAGATGGTACAAGTATCGGTATCACGCCGACTACTTCTATCGGTACGACGGATCTCCACTCTGTAGCTCAGCTCGACCTCGCGCATACTCGAGATAGGAGCATAGCCATCGTCTCTATGAGGAGTTATGAATCTCTGAGAATATGACCTTCTCCACTTCCTGAGCTTGTAGAGAACATCCGTGGAAAATCCCTCGACGACATCATGCTCGCGGCAGAACACGGATTTCTAGAAGCACTTAAGATGAAGAATATTCCCATCTTTCACTATGAGATCGAGGAAAATAATGCTCGTGATCTCGGATACTTTCTCGAAACCAAAATGCTTGAAGTCATACTCACATGACTCTTACTGGAAGTCAATCCATTCGATCAACCAAATGTAGAAGACTACAAAACAGGAATGAAGGAATATATGAAGAGATAATTGGTGTCAAGATAACAACTCCAAAGTGGATTCAATATATCGAGTTGGGTGGAAGTATAGGTAAAATAAAGTCTCTCTATCTAATGGGAATAGTTTTATAATCTGGACAATAACCAAATTTACAAGAATCCTGTCAATTCTTATCTGTGGTAGATTCTATTGTATGTTCAGAGTATTTTTCACCAGCTTCTAAAAAAATAACACCTATAAGTCATAAAAATCCTGAAATAACAGCAAACAAGGCAAGAATCAGGAATAAAGTCTTTAGAGAATATTTTTTATAAAGTATTCTGAGCTGAAAAATGCTAACTCAAATTAGATAAGTGAAGAAAAATACTGGCTCGGAATTAGGCTTAAGCATATCCTCAAAAACAAGAATTACTGTAGCAGGAATAATCACCCATAAAACAACAGATGCTATATTTCGAAAGTGGTAAAGAAATGCTTTCCAAAAAACATTACTAACCTGTTCCTTGTTTCGCAGAAAAAAGGCTAGGGTAGTACTCACCAAAATTCATGTAATAAATGCGATAAGTAAAAAATATATACCTACAGCAATCCAGAGTCCTGGGTCTGGTCACCATACTATTCACATAGCAAATAATTAAATTATAGTAATTACTCTCCCATCACCACACACCCCATTCTCTCCCCTGAGAGATCTACTTCTTTGAGTCGATATTTCTGCACTGCAGGCTCAGATACGCCCATGTGCGTCGCGAGCTCATGAGCGGTCTCGCCATAAGTGACGATCATACGTGGCTCGATCTTCTCGATAAGTGGTACACTTCCCTTCCCTGTAGGCATGACGAGGATATCGAGATCCCCGAGGAAGTCGAGTTCCTCAGTCGTGAGGTCAACTAGGATAGTCGGTATATATCCGACGCTATATCCCTCAGCACGGAGCTGATAGACACGATTCCCATTTTGCTCGTGAGCATACGCGAGGAATCCTCACTTTTCGTATTCCCCTGCCATCTCGAGTATGAGTCCATCCAGGACTATAGAGTCAGGTTGGAAGACGATAGATTTTTTGTCTGATTCGATCGTGAGAGTATTATTGCGGTAAAGGAAATCCATATTTGAGTAATGTAAGATGGTGAGAGGATATAGAAAAATCACAGAAAATCAAATATTCCTGAAATCATGAAAGGAATAGGAATAAAAAACTCTCAAAAACAAGAAATTCAAGGAAGAAAAATTTTCTCTTGCTCACTTACAAATAAGTAAACTCACTTCGATAAAATTTTTCTGACAAAGAATTTCGACGTTTTTCAGAGTTTTTTTACATGAAGTGGATATTTTTCTCGAGAAACCCGACAACATCAGGCTTCAGGAAGACTTTTTTGAGCTCTTCTGGAGTAAACCACTTGTATCAGATAAACCGTTCCTCACGACGAGGACGTGGCTCTGATTTTCCTGTGTATTTTACGAGAAAAAGAGAGACTTCTTTATGGATGATCGGGGCACCTTCGAGATATCAGGCGATAAAGGAATAGGCAATCTTATTCATGAATTTTACGACTTCGAGATCTTTTTCTGCGAGTCCAGTCTCTTCCGATATTTCTCGGATAGCTGTCTGCATCGCAGTCTCATCTCACTCGATATGCCCTTTCGGGAGGACATACTCGAGCTCGTTTTTCGCATTTTTCCAGGCAAGCATAAGCACTTGGATATGCTTTCAGATTTTTCTATAGACCATACCGCCAGCACTCTTTTCGTGGAGTTCTGCCATGGTGGATATATTTAGGAAACAACTATAGAAGAGTATATCAGAAAATAGACAAAAAGCAAGGATGAAAAATCTGAGAGAAAAACTCTTTATAAAAGTTGCATTTTATGACTTTCTCGATAATGTAAATGAAAATCGGTAAGAGAGAAGCACTCAAGCTTCATGAGCATCCACCTATCCTACCCTATCACTATCCTACTAACTGACTATTATGCGTTTTCGTATCGACACTGACATTTTTCGTAAGGCTATAGATGTAGCGAGTCACGCGACCGGAGCCAATAATCTCACTCCCATTCTAGAAAATATCCTCATAGAAGCAGGCTATAAGAGGCTCGTGCTCACAGGAAATAACCTCGAAATGGCTATAGAATATATAGTCGAGAATAATGTCGATATCGAAGTGGAAGGCAAATTCACTATTTCTTCGAAATTCCTCACATCATATATCGCTCTCATACAGGATAAAGAGGTGACAGTCGAGCTCGAAAAATGAGGAAGTCTCAGATTCACGACTGCTTCGAGTAATACGAAATTCAAAGGGACAAGTGCTGATAAATTTCCTGTCATCCCGAATCTGGTCGCCAATACTCCACTACGTATCGAGTCCAAAGACCTCAAAATCGCCATAGAAAAAACTCTTTTTTCGACTGCAGATGGAGCTGTGCGACCTGTACTCGCTGGGATATTTCTCCATGCCGATAAAGAGCGTCTTGTCTTCGCCTCTACGGATAGTTTCCGACTTTCAGAATTCGTCGTCACGACTAACTCGTCTGATACATATACTCCTGTCATCATCCCAAAAAAGACTGCCGCTGAGCTCGCTCGTATCGTCAGCGACGAGGAAGAAAAAATGCCGATCGAGCTCTATTTCCATGAGAATCAGCTCCTCGCTATCCGTGGAAATATCCGCCTCTCTTCTCGACTCTTATCAGGAAAGTTCCCTGAGTATGATGGATTTTTCCCGAAAGAGCATGCGACGAAGACGACTATCCTCAGGACTGATCTCGTCACGAGCCTCCGACAGGCCAATCTCGTCGCTCGAGAAAACAACTATAATACTCGTATACGATCCAAGCATGAAGGCATAGTAGAAATATCTACTGGAGATACTGAGGTGGGTGCATCAAGTATATCCATATCTGGATCAGTCGAGTGACAGGAAGATATCGTATGAGTCAATGCTCAGTACGTCCTCGAAGCACTCTCCGTCATGCGCGAAGACTATGTGAGCTTCGAGTATAAGTCTGCTCTCTCACCGATCATCATCAAGTGAGTCCCAGGAGAAGACGGAAAATACAGTTACCGACACCTTATCATGCCACTCAAGATATAATCCCATGTTAGACCAACTCAACTCTCTCGAATCTAGCGCTCTCTCGACTCTTCCCTTTATCACGACAGAAGAGTCTCTTATCGAGTATAAAAATACCATCCTCGGAAAATCCTGAGAACTCACCGTCATACTGAAGTGACTCAAAGATCTCTCGAACGAAGAGAAGTGATCTGTCGGAAAGCGAGCCAACGAAGTCCGTGATACTATCGGACTCGCATTCGACCATCAGCGAGAAGCTATCAAGCGAGCCAATATCGCAGCGCGACTCAGCGGTGAATGGAAAGATACGACCACTCCTTTCGAGAGAGAAAAATGATCTCTTCACCCGATCACTCTCGTACGTCAGGAAGTCGAAGATACATTCAGACGAATGGGATTCGACGTGCATGAGTCTATGGAAGTCACGACCGAATATCTGAACTTCGATGCGGTAAATGTTCCGAAAAACCACCCTGCACGTGATATGCAGGATACATTCTGGCTCGAAGGGACAGGAAATGTCCTCGCGACCCAGACATCGTGTATGCAAAATCTCATTATGAGAAATAATACTCCGCCAATTCGTGCTGCTATTATCTGACGAGTATTCCGAAATGAAGATGTCGATGCGACGCATGATAATACTTTTTACCAAATAGAGTGCGTCTACGTAGATAAATGAGTAGGAATTGGGCATCTCAAATTTACAGTTGAAGTTATGCTTTCGGATGTTTTCTGAAAGAAAGTAGATATTCGAATGAGGCCTGGATACTTCCCTTTCGTCGAGCCAGGAGTAGAGATAGATTTTTCATGTCCATTCTGTGAATGAAAGGATAAATCCTGCAGAGTTTGTAAATGATCAGGCTGGATTGAATTCATGGGCGCAGGACTTATCCATCCGACAGTACTCAGAGAAGCTGGACTTGATCCAGAAGTATATAGCGGTTTTGCATTTGGCGCTGGTATGAATCGTCTCGTAATGATCAAGTACGGGATACCAGATCTCAGATACTTCATGAATCCAGATATACGATTTTTGAAACAGTTTTAGAGTCTTCTTTTGTTATGCCGTAGTGCGTATTGCTAAGCATAGAAATCACTTAGGATGAGGTAATTCAGTCAGCAATAAATAACTCCTTATGTCTTCCTTCGACTTTTCTTACTGGCATACGAAAATCCTCTTCGATCTGGCAGGATATCTCACAGCATTTCTCGTGACATGGTTTTTTTATCGAAAGGTTTTTCATCCTGGAGAGCTTCCTGATCCATTCGTCTCAAAAGGGCAAAAATGAGAATACTATCTTGCCGTGATCGCCTGAGCGATGATCGGTGGTATGATCATATCGACATTCGATAGCGCGATGATAGCAGGCCGTAGTCCAGAGTGAAGTATACTCCTCTCGAAATCCATAGCCTGAGCACTCTTCGGGGGAATCATCACAGCAGAGCTCTATAAGTACTTCCATAAGATCACAACCCCTACAGGCATACTCTTCCTCCCTGGTATCGTCCTCGGTGTATTGATCGGGAGGTTCGGAGCGATAGTGACAGGACTCCGCGACTTCACCTATGGACTCCCGACTTCCCTTCCCTGGGGAGTCGACTTCGGCGACGGGATCGCACGTCATCCGACGATGATCTATGAGATGATCCTTCTCGCTCTATTTTTTGCTTTTTTCCTCTTTTGACTATACTCGAGAGAGAGAAAGTGGTGGATAGAGAAGGGCTTCTATCTTTTCGTTATCACATATTTTTTCTATCGTTTTTTCGTCGGGTTCATACAGCCATATAGCCACTTCTGGTGAGGACTCTCGACATATCAACTCATAGCGATACCGATGATTATCTATGGCGGATGGATGATTCATTCTCGTATATCATAACTTTAAATATATGGATATATTCTCAAACCATTACGATGTTGCTATATTCTATTTTGTAGCGGCAATATTTTGGCCATGTTTATTCATACTGTACAGTATATTGACACTTATTCTAAGTTATAGGTATTGAGTAAAAAGAAAGAGTTTTTGGAGATGAATTCTATATTTTCTTTTATTTTGTATAGTAGAGTTTTGAGTATTTTTTACTCTTTGTTGATGAGTATATCTCGGTTTTGAAAAAATAGTGGACGGTTTTTTTTCGAGTGTTATATATAGCATATTCTATGCATTAGTAGCTTATCTACTCTATTTTCTCTGGAAATTCTTTATGGCAAGCTTTTTCGAAAAAAAAGAAGTTGAAGATATTTTTAGTAAATTTTTACTAAAAATATTTTATTTCTGTATATTTTGGAGTGTGATTACTATATTTTGAGCATATATTCATGATCCAATAGAAGATATTTTCTACCAAATTGTCTTTGATTTTCACCAAAATCGAAAGCAATTGTTCATCCAATTCGGCTTCAAAAAACAAAACAGAATCGCGTTC